>DATAPS010000468.1:0-23518 GCA_036265085.1 Acetobacteraceae bacterium
ATCAAGGTCCATTCGCCGCACGTGTTGTTCCGCGGCGCGATGGTGCGTCCATCGATCAGCGGCGCGACCGCCGAGTGGGTCCTGGAGTGCCCGACCGAGCTCAACTCGACCGCGCTCGCCCCGTTTCCCGATTTCACCGACACGCTGTTCCGCGAGTGCCGCGCCGGCGTCGCGCCGGCGCCCGGCCAGGCCTATGTCGGCCGCACCCTGCAGGCCCCGCGCTGGCTCCGCATGTACGACCGCCTTACGGGTCCGTCGCGCACGCAATACATCGCGATGCCCTGCCGCGAGCCGGCCGGCAGCGGCACCTCGTTCGAGGTCTACCAGGGCGACGCGCACTTCTGCGCCGCCTGACGCCACCGAGCGCCGCCGCACGCAGAGATCGCCTCCGTGGCACCCGCCGCGGTATGCTCCCGTATGCACTTCGCAACCCTCGATCTTCTCTATGCCGCTTCCGGCCTGTTCGTCGGCCTGCTCGTCGGCCAGACCGGCGTGGGCGGCGGCTCGCTGATGACGCCGCTGCTGGTACTGCTGTTCGGCATCCATCCCGCGACCGCCGTCGGCACCGATCTGCTCTACGCCTCTGTCACCAAGGTCGCCGGCACCGCAGTGCACGGCGCAAACCGGACCATCGACTGGCGGATCGTCGGGCGTCTCGCCACTGGAAGCCTGCCCGGCTGCGCCGTCACGCTCTTCTTCGTGTCGCGTTTCGATCCGCTCGGACCGCAAACAGCGGCGGTGCTGTCGCTCGTGCTCGGCGTGGTCCTGGTCGCGACCGCCGCGAGCATCTTCTTCCGCGCGCGGCTGCTCGCGCTGATTGGCCCGCATCTCGACGGTATTCCACCGCGCCGCACCGCGCGGCTCACCGTGCTCACCGGCGCCATCGTCGGCGTGGCGGTCTCCGTCACCTCGATCGGCGCCGGTGCGCTCGCGGTGACGGCCGTGTTCGCGCTCTACCCGCGCCTGCCCGCCCGCACCATCGTCGGCTCCGACATCGCCCACGCCGTCCCACTCACACTGCTCGCCGGCATCGGCCACCTGATCATGGGCTCGGTCGACACGCACCTGCTCCTGGTGCTGCTCTGCGGCTCCGTCCCAGGCGTGCTGATCGGCAGCGCGCTCACCTCGATAGTGCCCGATTTCGTCACCCGCCCGCTGCTCGCGACGGTGCTCGTGATCGTGGGGCTTCGGCTCGTGATCTGAGCTGGAATTCGCGCGCAGCGGCGACACGCTCATCGTGTGGAGGCTCGACTGCCTTCTGCAGCGTCCAGGCCGCGCTACCCGGTGAGGAGCAACGGATTCGGGGCATGGCGTGACCAGCCCGCTTCTGCAACCAAAACATCGAGGCCCAGCGTCGCAAGGTCGTCGGCGAAGGGATCCAGCTCCATGTCCTGCGCCTGGTACAAAAATCCTCGAATAGGTGGCAATCGTTGCACGTCTCGGCCGTAACGATGCCGGAACCGCCTTCGATTCCCTTCAGGACGACGGAACGCGAATGGCCGCAGGTGATGCAAACGGCCCGGGGCGCCCCGCGCTGGTGAGTTTGATGAAGCCGCGACGACTAAGTTGGATACGAGGGAGTCGCGCGTGGTTGCGGAGCAGGTCGCTAAGGCTTCTATCCGGCCGCCGCCGAGCGCGGCTCGCGGAAGAAGCCTTCGAGCTGGCTCTCGACGGAGGCTGCATCGTATCGCCGTTGAATCACCGCCCGCGCCGCTGCTCCGATCCGTCGCGCCATCGCATGGTCGGACAGCACGTGCAGGCACGCGTGCGCAAACGCCTCGTCCGTGTCGCGCAGCACGATCTCCTTGCCATCGGCAAGCGAAATGCCGCCGGCCCCCATGTGAGTCGAAACGATCGGCAATGCGTGCGCCGCGGCGTCCAGAACCTTGATCCGGGTGCCGCCGCCGTTCAGCATCGGGCAAACGAACACCGCGCTGCGAGCAAACAGCGAGCCGATATCCGGCACGAATCCGCAATACGCGACGCCAGGCGGGTTTCCGGCTCGGGACGGCAGGCACTCGCTGCCCGACCCGGCGACCAGCAACCGTGCGTCCGGTCGCTCGCGTCGGATCAGCGGGAAGATCCGCCGCACCATGCGCTCCGCCGCCTCGTGGTTCGGCTCGTGGCCCATCCCGCCGACGAACAGCAGCACCGGTTCGGCCGCCGGCCCCGGCGGGTCCGGCGGCACGTCGACGGCATTCGGCACCACCGCCACGCGCGGCAGGCCAAGCCGGGCGAGATGGGCGCGGTCGGCCTCCGAGCAGACGAAGGTCGCCTCCGCGCGTCGCGCCGCCGCCCGCTCGGCGGCGATCAGCGCCGGGATGTGGGACAGCATCATCAGCCGCCCCGGCGTGCGCGGTGGTTGCCGGCACCAGCGCAGGCGAACGAGGTGCTGCACATCGTCGAGATCGACAAAGAGCCGCCGCGCGCGTCGGCCGGACCGCAGCACTGCGCAGGTCGCGTGCAGGTTGTTGACCACGACGAGGTCCGGGCCGGTGTCCAGCAGGGCGCCGACGGCCGCCGCCTGCTCGGGTCCGGCGAAGGACGACAGCGCCGGCTGATCGGCGGCAGCGGCGACGCCCTTCAGGTAGTAATCCCGAAAGGTCTGCGGCGGCCGCGGGCGGCGGCGGATCAGGTGGACGCGGGCCGCAAACCCCCAGTAAACCGCCTCAGCGGCCTCCTGCGCCCGTGCCGCCTCCGCAAGGTCGGCCGATGCCGGCACGTCCCCGTCGGTGACGTAATAGGCCATCTCGATCGACGCGCCGAGCGCGTGCAGGGCGCGGACGTGCAGCGGGATCCGCTTGTAGGTGCCATGGACGTCCACGCCCGGGCGCGGCGGCTTCAGCAACGACAGGACCAGCGCCCGCATGGGCAGCGTCAGTCCCGCTCGAACACGATGTCGGTCAGCTCCCGACCGATCTCCCGCACGGGAACGAGGTCCGGTGCGGGCGGGCGCGTCCCGGCGAGATTGCTTTCGTCGTGGACGTAGACCGGCACGGAGCCCGCCACGTCGGAGACGGCAACGTTATACTCCATAACATTGCTCGCGCCGTTAAGTCGCAGGTCCTCCTGCAACATGGCGAAGATGCGCGGCGAGGCCTCGACCGCGTGGACCCTGCCGGTCGGCCCGACCAGGTGAGCCGCGAGCAAGGCGTGGGCGCCCACGTTCGCGCCGATGTCGATCACCACGTCGCGCCGGCGGGGACCGGGACATGGCGGAAATAGGTGCTGAGACCGTAGCAGGCGAGCCGGAGCATCGCGGCTTTGACCGGGTGGATGTCCATCGCTCTCCCCTCGACACGGCGGCGTGCAATACCGCGTCCCGATCGGCGCGGCCAGACGGTTTGCGCGCTACCGTCCCATCAGCCCCACATACGCCCTCCGCGCCGGCAATCCCGCCTCGATCAGCACGCCGAACGCCCGGCTGAGCGCGTCCACCTGATCGTCCTTCCGCCCGTGCGGGAAATCCCGCAACTCCTCGATGAACGCGCGGTTCCACGCCGCCGCCGCCACCGCCAGATTGCCCGCCTCCGCCTGCGAGGCCACGACACTCGCCCGCGTCACCTTCGAGCCCGTCTCCGGCGACGCCGTGATCCGATATCCGGCCAGCCGCGCGGCCAACCACGCCACCTGCTGCTTGCCCGCCTGCCCCGGATCCTGCGGCAGCGCCACCGTCACATCCCGCCCGTCCGCCGCCGCGGTCCGCACGATCACCTCCTCCACCTCGTGCGGCCCGCCGCGCAGGCGCACGACGTCCTGCACCACGCAGCGACCGCCGCCCTCGCGCGCGAGCTTCAGCCCCACCGTCCAGTCCGGGTCGCGCCCGGAGACCGCGGCCGTCGCGGCCAGATCCCACGCCCGCACCGCCCGCGCCCCCGCCGCCGCCTCGGCGCCCACCACCGCGATCCGCTCGACCGGGAACAGCGCGCCCTCGTCCGGCCGCGGCTCCTGCTGATAGAGCGCCGACCAAACCCGCGCGCCCACATTCGCGCGCACGCGCTCCAGCGCCGCCGCGTCCTGGTGCGCCGGCCACAGCGGCACGCCCTCGGGGGATAGCGCGGGCAGCTTCAGCACCTCCCAGGAGTCGCCCGACTCCAGCAGGCGTCCGCCCAGATCGTCCGCGTGCCAGCGCGTCATGATCAGCACGATCCGCCCGCGCGGCTTGAGCCGCGTCGTCAGGTCCGCGCGATACCAGTTCCAGACATGCTCGCGCTGCCCCGGGCTGTCGGCGTCGGCGAAGCCCTTCACCGGGTCGTCGATGATCACCAGATCGGCCCGCCGCCCGGTCAGCGGCCCACGCACGCCCGCCGCGAAATACTCGCCGCCGCCGTCCGTCCGCCACCTGTCCGCCGCCCGGCTGCCCTGCGCCAAAGCGTAGCCGAGCACGTCGCCGTTCTCCGCGATCGTTGCCCGCGCGCGCTGTCCGAAATACGTCGCCAGCCCGGCGGTGTGGCACGCCGCGATCACGGACGAGCGCGGATGCCGCATGAACCACCAAGCCGGAAACAGCACCGAGCCATAGGTGGACTTCGCCGCGCCCGGCGGCATCAACACCATCAGCCGGTCCACCTCCCCCTCGGCGACCCGGCCCAGCGCGCCGAGCAGCAGCTGGTGATGCGCCGCCGGCTTCATATCCAGCGGCGCGAGCGCGTGCCGCGCCCATTCCAGCAGCGATGGACGACGCGCGCGCTCGGACATGCGTTCTCTACCTGGGACAATGGGAGGGGGATGAGGGAGCGGAGGGCGCGGCGGCCATCCTGACATACCGGGTACGGCAGACCGGGGCGTTTGGGCAAGGAAATTCGTCCCAGGTAAGTCCGGCAGGACGGCGAGCCTGAGCATACTATCGCATGACATCGCCGGCGGAGGACGGCCGGCGCGTTGCTCACGCTCTATTTCGGAAGATGACAATTTTGTCAGAAGAAGCCGTGCCCTTTACATGCGGACACAATGAAGACAAAGAAGAACATGATGGATTCGATTGAATACTCCCACAGGCAGATTCAGCATGGCGCGAGCATAAAAATCACGTCAAAAAGTTTAGGGCTTGATCTCGCCACAATTTCTGGTCTCAATCCGCATCGTTGACCTGCCTATTGCCGCGCCCGGGGATCTCCTGGGCGCGTACCCTGATGCCGACCCTGAGCCGTTATTGCAGCCGCTTGCGGCCGTGCGGGCTCTTGTCTGGGAGATGACAGCTTCATGATTGGCCATGCGAAAAAAGTCGTTCCGGGAATGATGTTCTCGGTGATGCTCGCAACCCCGGCCCTCGCCGTCGATCTCCCCTCCACGCCCACCCACGCCGACGCCTCTCAGAGCCGGCCGAGTACGACCGATCGCCGCCGCGGCGCGCGCACCTACGCGGTGCGCCATACCGTCCGCCACACTTATGCCGCCGCGCATGGCGGCGGCGCCGACGACGACGCCGACGCCAGCGAGACCGCCTTCATCAACGATGCGACCGCTTGGTCGAGCCCGGGACAGGACGTCACCGGGGATCTCGGCCGCGTGTTCCAGACCGGCGTCGCCTCCTGGTACGGCGGCCGCCGCTGGAACGGGAATCGCACCGCCGACGGCGAAACCTACATCGACGGCGACCTCACCGGCGCCCACGCCACGCTGCCGATCGGCGCGCGCGTCCGCGTCACCGTGCTCGACACTGGGCGTTCCGTCGTCATCCGCATCAACGACCGCATCGGCACCCGCCGACGCGTCGTCGACCTCTCGCGCGCCGCCGCCGAGACGCTGCACATGATCGGCCGCGGCATCGCCTCCGTTTCGCTCGCCCGCATCGACTGACCGCCCACACCAGGGCATGATCGGGGCATGCGCCCCGCCCCCCGGCTCGCCGTCGCCCTCGCCCTGGCTCTCGACGCCTGCGGCACCGCGATCACGCAGGAGCGCCGCTACAGCGGCGACCTCCTGCCGGAGAGCCCGTGTGGTGCTCCGCTGCACGGCACGATGACCACCTACGCCGGCAAGTTCGCGCTCGCGCCGAGCGACGGCGCGCTGCTGATCCGCGGCGACGTCGGCGCCGATGGCAAGGCGAGCGGCGAGCTCGCCACCACCGGCGTCGACCACAAGCCCTTCGTGATGCGTTTCGCCGGCACGGTCTCGCCGGGGAAGGTGGAGGGCCGCTACGTCACCCCGCGCTGCAGCTACGCGGTGTCGCTCGCCTTCGTCGCGCCGTCGATCTTTTGACGCTGCTCCTCGGTTGCCTCGCGCTCGCCGCGGTCGGGCTGCAGGACGGTGCGCTCGGCGTCGCCTGGCCCGCGATCCGCACAAGCCTCGCACTCCCGCAGTCGGGTCTCGGCTTGCTGATCGCCGCATCCGGGACCGGCGTGTTCGCCGCCGCGTTGATGGCGGGGCAGGTGATGCAGCGGGTCGCCTTCCCCACGCTCCTGCTCGCCGCCGCCGGCGCGATGGCGCTCGGCGCGGCCGGTGAAGCCGCCTCCCCCGCGACGCTCCCGCTCGTCCTCTGCGCCTTCCTGGCGGGGCTCGGCGCGGGCACCCTCGATTCCGCCACCAACGCCGCCGCGGCGCTGCGCTTCAGCGCGCGCGAGGTCAACTGGATGCACGGCTGCTTCGGGATCGGCGCCACCATCGGCCCGCTGCTGATGACCGCGCTGCTGACGGGCGCGGGCCTGTCCTGGCGGATCGGCTACGCCATCCTCGCCATCGCGCTCGCCGCGATCGCGCTGACCTTGCGCGGGGGCGCCGCCGCCGTCGCCGCACCCATCCCCGTTCGCCAAGCGGGGCACGCGGATTGGAGTGCGGCCACCCGGCACAAGCTGGTGTGGCTGCATATCGTGCTGTTCTTCGTCTACACCGGCCTCGAGCTGATGCTCGGCCAGTGGTGCTATACCGTGCTCACCGAAGCGCACGGCGTCGCCCCGGCGCTGGCCGGCAGCATCACGGCGGCCTACTGGCTCAGCCTCGCGGCCGGCCGCTTCGCCCTCGGCGCCCTCGCCACCCGCATCGGCCCCGACCGCCTGACCCGCGCCGCCACCGCCGCCACACTCGCCGGCACGCTGCTGTTCGCGTTCGGCGACGGACTGCTGGGCGTCGCCGGCCTGCTGCTCGCAGGCGCAGCCCTCGCACCGATCTTCCCCACGCTGATGTCGCGCGCGCCCGCTCGCCTAGGCGCCGACGTCGCGGTGCACGCCGTCGGCTTCGGCATCGGCGGCGCGATAGCGGGCGGCGTGATCTTGCCGGCCGCCGCGGGACTGATTGGCCAACGTTTCGGGCTGGACGCGATCGCCTGGATGGCGGTGGCCACTGCTCTCGCGCTCGCCGTTCTGCACGAGACGGTGCTGGCGCGCTCGGCGCGCGCGGTCGCGACCGCACCGTAGCCAGCGGCGTCCGGGCAAGGGCCGAGGTGATTTCCGCATTATCGAACTGGGCAGCAGGGCTGCGTCCAGATCCAGCCCTGCTGACCGGCCGCCGCGGTCAGCCCTTGGCGCCGCCGCCGCAGCTCTGATCGAGCAGTTCCTCGGCCGCGCCGGGATTGCCGCCGCCCGCGCGCGTGTCCACGACGTCCCACACGTCCGGCGAGTCGGTGCCGATCACCGCGATGCTCTGGTCCTTCATGTCCGCCCGCGCGCCCGGCTCGGCGGCGACGCGGAGGAACGGGCTCGCGTCGCCGCCGAGCGCGCGCACCCGCAGTGCCGTGTAGCGATGCCCGTCGGGACCGAGCGGGAGCGTCGTCGGACGCGCCGGGTCCGTGCCGATCCGCGCCCGCACGAGCGCCGCAGCCACGTCGGGGCGGACGCAGGAGATGTGGATGTGGAGCTGGTTCTGCGTCCGCCCGGTCGTCGAGTTGATGGCGAGCGCCGTCGCAGCGGGCGGGACGCCGACGAAGCGGGCGGCGGCGGCCCAGCCGTATTGCCAGTAGTCGCGCACCGGAGGGGCGAAGATCTGCGCGTCCTCGATCCCGGTGACCGGTGCGACGGGAATGATCAGATAGGCATCCGGCTTGTCGGGCGCGTTGTCCCTCACGATGACGTAGGCCGCATCGGCGTCGTAGGCACGGCAACTCGGATTCGCCGCGATGCTCTCGGCGCAGCAGCGGGCGAGCGAGAGCAGCGTGTCGGGCGCGCGGGCGAGCTTGCAGCTTGCCGGCGGCGCCGCGGCCTGCGGGCCAGATCCGCCAGGGGCCTGGGCGCAGGACGCGAGCGCGAGCAGCGCCGCCGCTGCGGCCAGAAGGGCCATGACCCGTTCGTTCACTTGTTGCTCTCCCGGAGGACCGGCGAGCTAGGGCAGATCGCACGGACCCGTGCAAGGGCCGCCACGCGGATCACGACGGCAAACGAATCCGCATGAGGTCGAAATCATGCTGGCGCGTCTCGTCAAGCTTCGGTTACCGTGCAATCCACGCATTTTTTGGACTGGGACAATCGCAGAGCACGCTGTTAAATCGGAATGGTGGCGATGGGCATCCGATCAACATTCGCATCCGCGCTCTCAGCCGCTTTGGTCGCCATCGTTGTCAGCGCGCCGGTATCGGCCGGGGCGGCTCCCGCCCCCGATCGCGGGTCGTCCACGGACGCCGCGAGCCCGGCGGCCGGGCGACGGGGCATCTTCACGGTCGTCCTGATCGGCGGTGCCTTGGCCGGCCTCGGCGTGGCGACGCGCGTGCAATGGCTGCGCCAACGCTGGTCGCGTCGCGGCATGCCGAAATCATAGGGCGGTCGCTCGTGCTGGCGCTTCGGGAGCGCGGGCCGAGCCTGGAAAAGGAAAGGGCCGGCTAAGGAAAGGCCGGCTCCGGGGCCGGCCCTTGATCCGTTCTACGTTACGCCCGGCGCTTGCGGCGCCGGGCGAAGCCGATGAGACCGGCGACGCCGACGCCCAGGACCGCGATGCTTGCCGGCTCGGGCGTGCTGATCACCGGCGTGTAGGTATACTGCACCGTCACCGTCCCGCCGACCTCGGCGTCGCCGCCGAAGAACAGCTCGGTGGAGAAATGGTTGGGCGGGGGACCGGTAAGTTTCGTGCCGGTCACCACTGTATCGCCCGCGACGAAGCTCAGCGTGTACGAATGACCGCCCGGAGGCCGTTCGAAGCCCCCGAAATCGGCGCTCGAAACGTTCAGCGTCGACGACGTCGTGTCCGTGAGACCTGATATCGTCGTGGTTCCCGGAACAGCGCCCACCCGCTTCGAAACGCTGCCGCTCACCGGATTGGTGAGCACTGACGCATTCAACATCGTCCCGAGAGGACCGGTAATCATGATCGGCACGGCGATCGTGCTGGAGCTGAAGCTCCCCGTCTTCGTCGCGTTGAAATTGACGACCTCGAGGTCCGCCGTCTCGGTCGTGTCGGCCGTGATGGCCACTGCCGTCAGCGTGCCGAGCCCGGTGTTGAACGACGGCACCGACAGATCGACCGTGAACGCCGGCGTCGCGGCAGACACCGTAAACGTCTCGGTTATGACGCTCGCGTGGGCCGCGACTGCGAACATCCCGACCGCAAATCCTGCGGCGGCGGTAACCTTGAACATGATCGTCTCCGGCTGCGCGGCTTCGCGCTGATTAATATATGGTTACCTCGTTCGCTCTCGCAACGCAACTCCGATTCGAAGTCGGATTGTATTCTTTTTTGGAAACGTGCCGTCGCGGCATTTGGCTCGCGCCCGCCCCCGATGTGCGCGATCAAGCCCCCCAGCTCACGGCCAACTCCGCCGCGAACGGCCAGCGCCGCGATACACCCTATCTAGACGGCCGCCGCGACCTCCGCCACCTGATTCATGTCATAATGTTCATGCAGCCTGATCACGTCCGCCCCGTGCAAGGATCGGGCCCGCGCCAGAGCCGTTCCTCCGCGGCCTTGTGGCCGTCGGCCGCCCCGCGGTGCCCGGCCGCTTGTTCGCCCACCCGGCTTACCGGGCGCCTGGCCCCTCGGCTTCGAGCTCCTCGATCAGTGCCTTCGCCGACCGGAGGTCGGCGGTGCCAAACCCCTCGGTGAAGCGGCCATAGACTGACACCAGGAGATCGCGTGCCTCCCCGATGCGGCCCCCGGCGCGCCGCAACCGGGCGAAGCTCGTGGCGGTGCGCAACTCCCACGATAGGGCACCCTGCCGATGCGCCAGGTCCAGGGAGCGGCGGAAATGGTCTTCCGCCGCGTTCACGTCGTTTTGGCACGAGAGGAGCACTTCGCCCTTGATGCGGAGCGCCTCGGGCATCCACGAGAACGCCTTGCTGTGTTCGGTGCGCCGCAGCGCCTCGTCGGCTGCGGCAAGACCCTTATCGCGGTGCGACGACACCATCAAGATCTCGGCCAAGCCGGTAAGGAACACCGTGTAGAACGTTTCGGACTCGGTCTGCTGCAAACTCTTGAGTCCGGCACGAAGCAGCGGTACCGCAGCCGCGACGTCGCCTCGCCTCGCCAGGAGCAGTCCTTCGAAGCAGAGCCCGTTTGCATGATAGGCGCTCAAACCAAGACTTTGGGCATGGTCCTTGAGCCGTGCGATCGAGCGCTGTGCAGTCTCCAATTCCCCGAGCCGCAGCGGAATGACGCATCCGCACCAGGTCAGCGCAAGACACATCGACACGGCATGGTGGCCAGCTTCGGCATCGGCCAGGACATTCCGGGCGGCTTGAGCCGATTGATCGAGCAGGCCCTGCGCACAGAGGATCATCGCCACGGAGGCGCCCGCTGAGATGAGGCTGTCTCTCCCCAATCGGGTAATATGTGCCCGCCGCACGGCCGGCATCTCGGCGCGGTCATAGGTTCGCCGGGCGTAGGTCAATGCCTCCGCATACTCCGGCAGCGATTGCAGCGAGGTGCCAAGAATCCAATCCGCGGTCGCGAGAACGCTCGGATCGGACGAACCTTTGACGGCTTCCTCGGCTCTGCGCCCGAGAGCGACGGCGCGCTCGAAGTCCTGGAGGCGGTGGCAGATGCTTGCCAGGCCGGCAAGGGTCCGCAATTGGTAGTCCAGATCCGCAAGGCTCTCCGCCAGCTCGCCTGCCCTGGTAAGCGTCGTGCGTGCGCGATCGTTCATTCCTTGTGCGATCAGCGCGTAGCCGAGCGCATATTGCAGAACCATCTCTCTGTTCGGGCTCTGATCGACCCCATCGAGGACGCCCAGGGCCTTTTCCATCCAGCCGCGACACTCGGTCAGCCACGACATTTCGAACCAGATCGGCACCGAATCCGCGGCCAGCGCCACGCCGATCGATGCGTCGCCCTGGGGCGAGAAGGCCCACGCTAACGCCGCCCGTATGTTGTCGATCTCCACCGCATGGGCGGCCGGCCAATCGTCGACGCCCGCCTTATTTTCGGTGGCGGCTTGGAGCACGTCTCGATAGTGCTCGGCATGGCGGCGCCTGATCGCGTTGACCTCGCCACTCTCGACAAGCTTCTCCAAGGCATAGGCCCGCGTCGTGTCGAGCAGCCGGAAGCGGGCGACCGTGCCGTCGGCCGCCATCACGACCAGCGATTTCGCAACCAGATTCGCGAAGCCGTCGATGACGTCCGCCCGCGCGATCCCGGCACCGGCTGCGACCGCAGTGGCGGCGTCCAGGCTGAAGGTGCCGGCGAAGATCGCCAGGCGATGCAGGATCACGCGTTCGGGCACGGGCAGCAGCTCGTGGCTCCAGTTCAGCGTCGCCCGCAGCGTCTTGTGCCGCGGCAGCGCCGCGCGCCATCCGCCGGTCAGCAGATTGAAACGATCATCGAGACGGGCGGCGAGTTCCCGGATGCCGAGCGTGGAAGCGCGCGCCGCCGCCAGCTCGATCGCCAGCGGCATGCCGTCGAGCTGGCGGCAGATGGCCGCGATCGCCGATGCAACGCGCCGATCATCGGGTATCTGCGCCCCGGCCTCGCGCCAGCGAGCGGCGAACAGCCGGACCGCATCATAGTCCCAGAGATCCTCACCCTCCCCGGCGGGCACGGCGAGCGGCGGCACCGCGTAGATCTGCTCCCACTCCGCCCGCAGCGGCTCGCGGCTGGTGGCGATGATCGACGTCCCCGAGCCGGCGCGCAGCACCGCCTCCGCCAGCTCCGCCGCCGCATCGATGACGTGCTCGCAGGTATCCAGCACCAGCAACGACCGCCGGCCGCCCAGAGCCTGCGCGACGCGACGTGCCGAGACCTCGCCGGCGGCGAGTCCGAGGCCGACCGCAGCGGCCACCGTCGCGGGAACCAGGCCGGGATCTGACAACGGCGAGAACTCGGCCAGCCACACGCCGTCGGCGAATTGCGCCAGCAGGCGATTCGCCGCCGCCAGAGCGAGCCGCGTCTTGCCGATGCCGCCAGGGCCGACGAGGGTGACGAGCCGATGCGACGCCGCAAGGGTCAGGATCTCCTGCACCTCGTTCTGCCGGCCGACCAAGTCGGAAACGGCTTCCGGCAGGTTGGTCGGGGGCAGGGCCCCCCTGGGTTCCGGCGCGGCTTCGCCCCGGTCGGCGCGCTCGCTCTTGCTCGCCGGCAGGAGGCGGATCTCGGCGGCGAACCGGTAACCGCGTCCGGAGACGGTCCGGATCAGCTCCCGCTCCGGCCCGAGCGCCGCGCGCAATGCCGAAATCTGCACCTCGAGGGCGTTCGTCTCCACCATGCGGCCCGGCCACGCGCGCGCCATCACCGCGTCTCGGCTGACCACCGCGCCCTGGGCCTCGATCAACGCCAGGAGCACGTCGAAGGCACGGCCACCGAGCTCGACCGGCCGGTCGTCGGCAAGCAGCTCCCGGCGGTGCGGCAACACCCGGAACCGACCGAAGGCCAGGCTCGGCGATGGCGCGGGAGTGGTGTCCACTGGACGACACTACCCGATTTTTCAGGAAATTTAAGCTCCGCGTTGGCGCCGGCCGCCGCGCACCGCGAACGATCCCGCGGAACGCATCACTCCACCGATCGATACGGCGTTCAGGCCTGGGGTGTCGGAACGGGCGCACTCACGCGGACCGGAGACGTCACTTCAGCAACATCACTTCCGTTGCGTTGGCTCGCGCTCCGGCTCGTTCCCGGTGATTGTGTGTCGCGGGCCGATCGTAACCTTTGGGCCGGCGTATCTGCGCCGGACGGACCGCCTGACGATCGTGACGCGCCCCGCGCCGACGCGAAGCCGCTTGGTCGAACGCTAGGATAGCCGCCGGCGATAGACGGTCGGCGTGACGCCGGTCGTGCGGTGGAACGCCGCGGTGAACGAACTCGTCTCGCTGTACCCGAGGCTGAGGCCGATCTCGGTCACCGACAGGGTCGATGAGCCCAACAACGTCTTCGCCCGCTCGATCCGGCGATGTCCGTGGTAGCGGCCGGGCGGCATCCCGACCGACTGCCTGAAGGCCCGGCAGAAATGGTGCGGGCTGAGGCGTGCCAGCGCGGATAGTTTCGACATCGGGATGTTCTGGTCGACGTTTGCCTCGATATAGTCAAGAGCGACGCGTCGCTGCCACGGAGCGAGGCCGCCACGTGCCGGCGCATCGATCGCGGGTACGCCGGTGCTCACCCGCCGGAGCTCGTGGTGAAGGACGGCGCCGATGGCGGCGAGGTAAGGTCTCTCCTCGCTGTGGGACCGTTCGATCACGGCGCTGAGCTTGCTGACGGTCTCCCAAAGGATCGGGTCCGTGAAGTGGAGCTTCGGCAGAAGCGGCGCCGCCGCGCGGCCCGACTGCTGCTCGACGGCCATGCTGGCCGGATCGATGTAGAAGAACGCGATCTCCGGAAGCACATGCGCGTGGTACGACTCCCGGTACTCGTGATCCGCCGGTACGAAGGTGAACTTCCTTCCGAGATCCTTCAGGGTCGATCGATGCACGCCGTCGATCACGGTCTCGCCGTCGCGGCGCACGCCATGCATGTACGCGATCAGAAGATGCACCGAGCCCTTGAACTGCACCGTCAGTTTATCGCGCTGCGTGACGTGAACGACTTCCGCCGAAGTACCCGACCATTCGGCGGTGTGGCGCCTGATGATCTGGCCCGGTGACATGCGGACGGACGGCCTCGCGGGATCGGACGCAAATCGCCCGCTCTCCGCTGGCGAGGCGGGCCATAGCGCCCCTGCGGTCACTCGGGTGTTCAGCAGCGCGTCGCCCGGCAGCCAGTTCATGACCGGTGCTCCCCGTTATCCCGTGTCGCGTGCGAGGTATTCAATGAACTTCCGCCATGCGAGTACGCGCCCTGATTTGCATCAAGCATTCCTCGAACTCCGTATTGAAGTCTCTCACTTCGACCCGCACGCGATATGTATTGCTTCGCGGTGGCCTTGATTGATAAGATCGCGCCATGCGGCGCAAGGCGCTAGTTATTCGCGGTGAATCGGCCTGAATTCACGTGAAAGCGACTGAAAATGCTGAGGCCTCCGGGGCTTCCGGTTAACGTCTCATGCATTTTTTTTAGCCGCTTTTACCGGCGCCACGATCCTGTCGATCCCCGAGCGTGCCGGCGCGCGCCGACCAGCTTGCGTGAATGTCGGGCGGCCGGGCGCCGAGCGTCAGGCGCCCGCCCCGCCGTTACGCGAGCCGCTGCTGCTCCCAGGTCAGGCCGAGCGAGGCCGTCGCATTCTGCGCCCAGCAGCCGAACGCGCAGCTCCTGTCGTCTCGCGCCGCGACCGACACGCCGGATTGCTGGGCGTCGCGCAGCGCAAGCGTCGCGTCGGCCACGGCGAGGGCGAACGCCGCCGCGAGCAAAAGCCATTTCATGACTGGTCTCCTTCCTGCACCCATTCACGCGGGCGTGAATGGGTGCTCGGACAAAGGCGTGGCGTGCGCTCCGCGAGCCGAAGCGAACGGACCGTGCCCTAAAGCCGCATTTCGCCGGCCGGGCCGCGAATGGGTGCATCGAGCAGCACGCCGAGCACGAGTGCCGCGAGCAGTCCGAGCACGGTGACGAGCAGGGTTGCCAACATTGTCGTTCTCCCAGACCTCGGGTGCGCGACACGACTTACATCGCAGGATTTATCTGCGCCTTCCGCGTGTTGCTCCCACCGAACCAAATTCACTCCGGCGCATGCCGTCGGCACAATGACGCGCGAGGTCATTGAATTCCGACAACACGACCCGCGAGGACGCGGAGAAATTCACGGCGCGAGGAAGAAGATCGCCACCGCCGGCATGCCGCCCATGATCGGCACGGATGATCCGCCGCAGTCCGACCCGCGCTGCGCCTCCCGCAAGCGCAAGCGCCACCGTCGGTCGATCAGTGCAGTATCCCCGCCTCGTCGAGCCTGAGCTTGTCGCGCCCGACCATGCCGCCCTGCACGCCCTGGATCGTCCCGGTGATGCTGACGCCGGGTGCCTCTGACATCGCCACCCTACGCCGCCCGCCGCGCGATCTCCGCCTGCACCGCGACGCGCCGCCCCTGCGTCTCGCGAACCCACGCTGCGGGCCACACACCCTCGGTCACGCTGAGGCACGCCGTGAACGCCGCTACTGCCTCCTCCAGCCGCGCCGTCCCGCTCTCGCGTTCCCCGAGCGTCTGGACCGCGGTGCCGCGATCGTTCTGCGTCGTCGCGTCGTCGCCTTACGCGGCGCCGCAGGCGGCGATGCCCAGGCCGCCGATCGCGAAGGCGCCGATGGCGATCAGCCGCAACATGGGCGCGCGTTCGCGCAGCGGCAGCGGCCCGGCCTTCGCGATGATCGGGCGGATCAGCAGGACCACCATCCCAACCGCGATGCCGGCGAGACCGGCGATTTTCCCGAGCGCCGCGAGATCCACGATCACCCCGCAATCGTGCGCGTCGTGCGCACTGAGCCTGCCTTACTCAAATACGCCAGTCGCGGCCCCCAATGAAATCTTCGCGTTCCATTTCGCGCGCGGGCCAGCGACTTGGCCAGTCGGTCGCCTGCCTCGCTCATTGCACCGCGCACGGCGTGACATTCCAGATCTCGGCAGCATATTCGGCGATCGTGCGATCGCTCGAGAAGCGCCCGGAGTTCGCGATATTGGCGATCGCCATTCGTGTCCACGCCGGCTGATCGGCGTAAAGCGAACGCAGCCGTTGGTCCGCGTCCAGATAGGCGCGCAGATCGGCGAGGTGCCGGTAATGGTCGCCTTGGCCAAGCAGCGCGTCACCAACCGGCTGGAATACGCCAGGCTCGTAGCGGCTGAATCCGTTCGAGAAGATGAGATCGAGCACCGCGCGGGTTTCCGGCTCGTTCTCATAATGCCAGCGCGGGTTGTACCATCCCGCGCTCTCGGCGACCTGTTGCGCCGTCAGTCCGAACAGAAAGAAATTCTCCTCCCCGGCTGCTTCCGCCATCTCGATCGTGGCGCCGTCGCGCGTTCCGATCGTCAGAGCGCCATTCATCATGAACTTCATGTTGCTCGTGCCGCTGGCCTCGTAGCCGGCGGTCGAGATCTGGTTCGATACGTCGGAGGCGGGGATCAGGCGCTCGGCCAGCGACACCGAGTATTCCGGCAGGAATACCACCTTGATGCGGTCGCGCACAGCCGGGTCCCCTGCGATCGTACCGGCCAGGTTGTTGATCAGCTTGATGATGAGCTTCGCGAAATGGTAGGCCGGCGCAGCCTTTCCGGCGAAGAAGAAGGTTCGGGGCGCGATGTCGAGCCCTGGATCCTCGCGGATGCGGTGATACAGCGTGATCACCCGCAAGACGTTGAGCAGCTGACGCTTGTATTCGTGAATGCGCTTCACGTGACTGTCGAAGATCGAAGCCGGGTCCACCACCACGTCCGCGTTCGATGCAAGCCAGGCGGCGAACCGCTCCTTGGCCTTGCGCTTGGCCCCGCCGATCGCGTCGCGGAACGCCGCGTCGCCCGCGAGCGGGGCAAGGTTGGCGAGCGCGTCGAGATCCGTAATCCACGCATCGCCGATCGCGTCCGAGATCGTCCGCGCAAGCGGCGGATTTGCGACCAGCAGCCAACGACGGGGCGTCACGCCGTTTGTCTTGTTGTTGAAGCGCTCGGGAAACAGCGCCGCCAGATCGCTTACCGTCGTGGAACGGAGCAGCGCGGAGTGGATCTTCGCCACGCCGTTGGTGCTGTGCGAGCCGACGATCGCGAGATTGGCCATGCGGACTTTCCGCGTCGCACCTTCCTCGATCAGACTCACCTGCGCCACCCGCCCATCCTCGCCCGGGAAACGCGCGCGCGCGTCGTCGAGCAGACGCCGGTTGATCTCGAGGACGATCTGGAGATGACGCGGCAGCAGGGCTTCGAACCAGGCGAGCGGCCATTTCTCCAGCGCTTCCGGCAGAAGCGTGTGGTTCGTGAAGGCGAGCGTCCGGGTCGTGAGATCCCAGGCCTGCTCCCATCCGAGCTGCGCCTCATCGAGCAGAATGCGCATGAGCTCGGGAACCGCGAGGCTCGGATGCGTGTCGTTGAGCTGGATCGCGACCTTGTCGGGGAGTGCGCTCCAATCGTCATTGCCGTGGCGAAATCGCCGTACCAGATCCGCGAGCGAGCAGGCGACGAGGAAGTACTCCTGCGCGAAGCGAAGCCCCTGCCCGAGGGTCGTGGAATCGTCCGGGTAGAGGACACGCGTCAACGACTCAGCGGAAAGCCGTTCGGCCAGCGCGCCGACGAACTCGCCCGCGCTGAAGGCACGGAAGTCGAATACGTCCGGCGCAGCGGCCGTCCAGAGGCGAAGCGTGTTGATGGTCTTTCCACCGTAGCCCACGACGGGCCGGTCGAAGGCCAGCCCGATGAGGCTGGAGGGCCGGCCTGGCACCAGGGCGAGCGTGCCCTCGCGCACCTCGAAGGAGCAGCCGAACTTGACCTCCACGCTCTCGTGCGGCCGCGCGACCTCCCAAGGGTCCGGGCGCCGCAACCAGTTGTCAGGGCGCTCGATCTGCCATCCGTCATCGATGTCCTGGCTGAATATCCCGTATTCGTAGCGCAGCCCGTATCCCATTGCCGGAAGCGCCATTGTCGCCATCGAGTCGAGGAAGCATGCGGCGAGACGGCCGAGCCCGCCGTTGCCGAGCCCCGCATCGGGCTCCTCATCGAGAAGCAAGAGCGGATCGAGGCCTTTCTCTTCGGCGAATTGCCTCGCCACGGGGCCAAGCAGCAGGTTGGTGACATTGTTGGAGAGGGAGCGCCCGATCAGGAACTCCATCGACAAATAATAGATGCGCTTTGGATTCTCACGTGCGTAGGTCTGTTCGGTGCGCAGCCAGCGTTGCGACAGCACATCTCGCACAGACCGCGCGAAGGCTTCGTATCGTTCGCGCCAACCGACCGACGCGGCATCCAGCACATTGTCGAACAGGAGATGCCGGTCATAGAGCGCGTCCTCCGCCCCTCCGAGCCGCACCGGCCCGCAGCCATATTGCGCAATAAGCTGCGTCACATCGGGTGCTTGCGGCCCGTGTGGGACGGCCGGCTTCACCACGTCATCCATGACCTGTCATCCCCTTCATCCGACCGGCTGCGGGCGCGCGCTCGCCGCGGGCCAGCTCTCGGGAGTTCCGTTCCAGATCGCGATCGCGGGAACGCCGCGATAATCGCCCAGCACACTGAGCGTGCCGGTGCCGAGCAGAAAATGCTGTCCCGCGCCTGCGGGATGGCCGAGCCACCGCGCCGCCAGGACACGCAACAGGTGCCCGTGCGCGAACAGCGCGACATCGCCTCCCGCCTCGCGTGCCCGCTCGATCACGCGATCGGCGCGGGCGCCAACCTGCTCAGGCGTTTCGCCGCCCGGGCATCCATCGCGGAAGATCAGCCATTCTGGTAGAGAATCCCTGATCTGCTTCGCGGCGATCCCCTCGTATGCGCCGTAATTCCATTCCATGAGGTTCGGTTCTACTGTCGCCCTGTCGCCAAGGCCCGCGAGTGCGCATGTCTCGCGGGTGCGCTGCATCGGGCTGACGAGCACCAGCGCGAAGTCATGGCCGGAAAGGACAGGCCGCAATCTCTCCGCGCTGCGCCGCCCGTTCTCGGTGAGCGGAATGTCCGACACTCCGGTGTGTTGACCGCTCAGACTCCAGGCGGTCTCGCCGTGCCGGATCGCAAAGACGCGCACGGCGCGCCGCCGCCCTACACGTTGTCGCCCTCCGTCGAGCGCGCGGTTGTGGCCGCGATCTGACCCCAGGACCAGCCGGCGATGTCCGGCATGTCCTCGCCGTGTTCGGCGATGTATTCCTTGTGCGCGATCAGCTTGTCGCGGACGGCCTGCTTGGCATAGGCGGCGCGCGCCGCGAGCCCCGGCACGCGGTCGATCACATCGTTTACCAGGTGGAAGCGGTCGATCTCGTTCATCACGCACATGTCGAACGGCGTGCTGGTCGTCCCCTCCTCCTTGTAGCCGCGCACATGGATATTGTCGTGCCCGGTTCGGCGATACGTCAGACGGTGAATGAGCCAGGGATACCCGTGGAAGGCGAAGATGATCGGCCTGTTCGTCGTGAAGAGTGCGTCGAAATCGTTGTCGGGCAGCCCATGCGGATGCTCGCTGGCGGGTTGCAGTGTCATCAGGTTGACAACGTTGATGACGCGCACTTTGAGATCCGGCGCGTGCAGCCGCAGGAGATCGACTGCGGCGAGCGTCTCCAGCGTCGGCACGTCGCCGCAGCAGGCCATCACCACGTCCGGCTCGCCGCCCCGGTCGTTGCTCGCCCATTCCCAGATGCCGAGTCCTGCGGTGCAGTGCTTGACCGCCTGGTCCATCGTCAACCATTGCGGCGCCAGCTGCTTGCCGGCGACGACGACGTTCACATAATTGCGGCTGCGCAGGCAGTGATCGGTGACAGACAGCAGGCAGTTTGCATCGGGCGGCAGGTAGACGCGCACGACCTCCGCCTTCTTGTTGACGACATGGTCGATGAAGCCGGGATCCTGATGGCTGAAGCCGTTATGGTCCTGCCTCCAGACGTGGCTCGAGAGCAGATAGTTGAGCGACGCGATGGGCCGCCGCCAGGCAATGTGGTTGCACACCTTGAGCCATTTGGCATGCTGGTTGAACATCGAATCGATGATGTGGATGAACGCCTCATAGCACGAGAAGAAGCCGTGCCGACCGGTGAGCAGATAGCCTTCGAGCCAGCCCTGGCATTGATGCTCGCTGAGCATCTCCATGACGCGTCCATCCGGCGCGAGATGGTCATCCCACGGATAGGTCGCCCCGGTCCAGCTGCGATTGGTGACCTCGAGCACATCCTGCCAGCGATTGGAGTTGTTCTCGTCCGGGCTGAACAGGCGGAAATTGCGTGCGTCCATGTTGAGCTTCATCACGTCGCGCAGGAAGCCGCCCATGATGCGGGTCGCCTCCGCTGTCACTGCACCGGGAGCGGGCACGGGCACTGCGTAGTTCCGGAAATCGGGCATGCGAAGATCACGCAGAACCAACCCGCCATTCGTGTGCGGGTTGGCGCTCATTCGGCGGTTGCCGTCTGGAGCAATGGCGGCAATATCGGCCCGCAGCGCGCCATCGGTCCCGAACAGTTCGTCCGGCCGATAACGCTTCATCCATTCCTCCAGAATGCGCACATGGTCGGGCCTGTCATGCATCTCGCCCATCGGCACCTGATGCGCTCGCCAGTAGTCTTCGGTGCGCTTGCCGTCGATTTCCTTCGGACATGTCCAGCCCTTCGGTGTGCGAAGCACGATCATCGGCCAGCGCGGGCGCTCGACGAAGCCGTCGCGCTGCGCATCGCCCTTGATGCGGCGGATGTCGGCGAGCACCTGATCGAGCGTCGCCGCCATCAGCCCATGCATGGTCGGTGGGTCGTCGCCTTCGACGAAATAGGGCGTGTAGCCGCAACCCCGGAAGAAGTGATCGAGCTCCTCGTGGCTGATGCGGGCCAGCACCGTGGGGTTGGCGATCTTGTAGCCGTTGAGGTGGAGGATCGGCAGAACCGTGCCGTCCGTCACCGGGTTCAGGAACTTGTTGGACTGCCAACTCGTCGCCAGCGGTCCGGTCTCCGCCTCACCGTCGCCGACGACGCAGGCGACGATCAGGTTCGGATTGTCGAAGGCGGCGCCGTACGCGTGCGACAGCGAATAGCCGAGTTCGCCGCCCTCGTGCATCGAGCCCGGCGTTTCCGGCGCGACATGGCTCGGAATGCCGCCGGGAAACGAGAACTGCTTGAAGAGGCGCTTCATGCCCGGCTCGTCCCGGGAGATGTTCGGATAAACCTCGCTGTATGTGCCTTCGAGATAGGCGTTCGCGACGAGACCCGGCCCGCCATGCCCCGGCCCCGCGATATAAATCATGTCGAGATCGTGCTGACGGATGATCCGGTTGAGGTGAACGTAGATGAAGTTGAGACCCGGTGTCGTTCCCCAGTGGCCGAGCAGGCGGGGCTTGATGTGCTCCTTCGCGAGCGGCTGCCGGAGGAGCGGATTGTCGAAAAGGTAGATCTGACCGACCGAGAGGTAATTGGCTGCGCGCCAATAGCCGTCCATGAGCGCGAGCTCATCCGGCGAGAGAGGTGTCTCATCCGACGTTTCCTGTGCCTTGGATGCGACTGGGTCAGCCATTGCCGCCTTCTCCCCGTTTGTTTTTCTTGCCTACGCCCGCATCATATCGCGGCGAGAGCGGCGTTGCACGACTCGGTTGGCATGACATCTCGCCGGTCTTCGCTTCATCGTGGCCGATCTTGTCGCGGCCGACGAGGGTCCGAAAGCTGAATTATCTCGGTCGGTGAGTCTCCGTGAAGGCGATCCAGCATCCGCTAACAAAGACGAGAACCGTAGGTGGAATGCGCTCCCGCATTCCACCCCCGTCCGCGCAAAGTGGTGGGATGCGCCGGCGCGTTCCCGCCCTACGCGGCGCTCGATCCGCCGTTCACCGCCGCCACGATCAGATCGATCCCCTGTGCGTGCCAGCGCTGGATCGCCTTGTGGTCCGCCCCCAGCAGCGCCGCGATCCGCCGCCACGGATACAGGTAGCGTTCCGTCAGCGGACTGATCAGCGTGCGGCAGCCGACGATGCGGCGCAGCACATAGCGGTCCTGGGGGATCAGCACGATCCAGCCGAGCGCCTCGTCCATGCGCGTGATCGTCGCGGCGTCGGGCACCGGTGGGCGCAGCCGCGGCGTTGCGTCCCAACCATAACCTTCCAACATCGAACGGATCGGCTGGATGCCGCCGGTGCGCAGCCGGGTCGAATAGCCGGTCGGCGGCAGGGAGAGCAGCGCCCGGCCGGCTTCCTCCAGCCGCGCCGTCACAGCCTGCGCATCGAGCGCGCCATCGCTCGCGCCATTGCGCGCGCCGATGCGCGCTGCGATGCCTGCGCGGTTGCGTGCGCCATTGCCCGCGCCACGCCCCCGCCGAAGCGCCGCGTTTGCGCCATGCTCTCCCGGCGAAGCCGGAGAGCATGGCGCACTGGCGCGCGATGCGCCGATGCCTGCGCCGATGCTTGCGCCATTGCCTGCGCCGTCGCCCGCGCCGTTGTCTGCGCCGTTGCGCGCGCCATGCTCGTGGGTCTGGTTCATTGGTCCTCGCTGTCGGTTTGGGGGGAAAGTTCGCCGGTCACGCGCAGGCCGATGCGGCGCTTGCGGTGCAGGCGGTCGCGATACGGCCATTCGGTGAGAATGCCGTCGGCGAGCCACGTCTCGATCTGCAGGCGCGCGGCGCGGTCGGTCATGCCGCAGATCCGCATCAGCACGTGCCCCGCCCAGCGGTCGCCGACGCGCCCGCCGCGCTTCGCGGAATAGGCGAGGTCGCCGCCGGGTCCGCGGCCGATCGCGGCGAGCGCCTGGCGCAACGAGTCCACATCCCCGGACGGCGCCGCTGCGACCGGCCGGCGCCAGGGCGCGACCACGGCCACGTTGTCGCCGCTCGGGTAATCCGCAGTGCCGTTGCCCAGCGCCACCGTCTCCAGCCGGTACCACAGGGCCGCGGTGGCGCGCGGGGCGAGGTTGGCCTTGGCGTCGTCGAGGCGGATGTGGCGCCAGCGCTCGCCGGGGGCGACGCCCATCTGCGCCGCCTCGTCCTCGCTCATCGGGGCGAGGATGGCGGCGGCGCGGGCGGCGTCGGTCAGCGCCTTGGCGCCGCGGGCGGCCTCGATGTCGGCGGGCGCGCCCTTGCGGACGTGGTGCACCAACAGAACCGCCGCCCCGGTCAGCTCCGAGACCTCCGCCCAGGCGGTGGCCGCGGCGTCGATCTGGGCGTTGCTGTTCTCGTCGAGCCGGTGCGACTTCACGAACGGATCGACCACGATCAGCCCGATCCCGCGCTCGCGCGCAGCGGCCACGACGGCATCCCGATCGGGATGCGTCACCGGGCTGCCGAACCCGTCCGCGAGCTCACCCATGGTGACGCGGCGGTCGCGGCCGGAATGCAGATAGAGGCGGCCCTCGAGCGCGTCGCGGCCGATCGCGTGGTGGCGCATCAGCGCGGCGAGGCGGCGATGCGTCTCCTCGGCGGGGTCTTCGAGATTGAGCACCCAGACGGGGACGGCGTGATGCACGTGCTCGCCGAGGATCGGCCGGCCGGTCGCGACCGCCGCCGCCTGGGCAAGCGCGAGCGCGGACTTGCCGACGCCTCCCGGTGCCACCAGCACCGAGACGAAGCGGCGGATCAGCCGCGTGCCGTAGAGCCAGGCGCGCGGGGGGATGCTCGCCGGGTCGGGCAGCGGCGCCGCCACCGCCGTCAGCGGCGCGGCGCCGGCGC
>DATAPS010000469.1:0-4967 GCA_036265085.1 Acetobacteraceae bacterium
GCGCCGAGCCGCATCGTGCCGCCGAGGTCGCCACCCTCGTTGCGGCGCTCGACCTCATTGCCCCGCGCCCATTCCGTCAACAACCCAACCACCGGCTCCGGACACGGCCCGAACTCGGTCGACGACGCCCCTTCCACGCCGGCGAGATGCCGTGCCGCTTCGATGACCGCCATCTGCATCCCGAAGCAGATGCCGAAGAACGGCACACCGCGTTCGCGCGCGAACCGCACCGCCTCGATCTTGCCCTCGGTTCCGCGCTCGCCGAATCCGCCGGGCACAAGAATGCCATGCACGTCCTCCAGGCGCGTCACCGCGTCAGCGCGCTCGAACACCTGGCTGTCGACCCATTCGAGCGTCACTCGGACCCGGTTGGCGATGCCGCCATGCGCGAGCGCCTCGCCGAGGCTCTTGTAGCTGTCGAGTAGGTTCGTGTACTTGCCGACGACCGCGATCCGCACCGTGCCTTCCGGGGCGCGCGTCAAGCCGACGATCCGCTCCCACGTGCCTACGTTCGGCGCGCCCTCGTGCGGCAGGCTGAAGTGCCGCAGCACCTCGCGGTCCATGCCTTCGGCGGAATAGCGGATCGGCACCGAATAGATCGTGTCCACGTCCAGCGCCGCGATCACCGCTTCGGGACGGATATTGCAGAACAGCGCGATCTTGCGGCGCTCGTTCTCCGGGATCGGCCGGTCGCAGCGGCAGAGCAGCATGTCGGGCTGAATCCCCACATTGAGCAGCTCCTTCACCGAATGCTGCGTGGGCTTGGTTTTCAGCTCGCCCGCAGACGGGATGTACGGCACCAGAGTCAGGTGCACGAACATCGTGCATCCCGGGCCGAGATCGTTCTTCAGCTGCCGGATCGCTTCGAGGAATGGCAGGCTCTCGATGTCGCCCACCGTGCCGCCGATCTCGATCAGCGCGAAATCCACCCCGTCGTCGAGGTCGTTCGTGATCGCGTCCTTGATGGCGTCTGTGATGTGCGGAATGACCTGGACGGTCGCCCCGAGATAGTCACCGCGCCGCTCGCGCGCGATGACGTCGGAGTAGATGCGTCCGGTGGTCGCATTGTCCGACTTCGTCGCGTGAACGCCGGTGAAACGCTCGTAGTGACCGAGATCGAGATCGGTCTCAGCGCCGTCGTCGGTGACGAAGACCTCGCCGTGCTGATAGGGGCTCATCGTCCCCGGATCGACATTGAGATAGGGATCCAGCTTTCGCAACCGGACCGTGAACCCGCGCGACTGCAGCAGGGCGCCGAGCGCCGCCGACGCGATGCCTTTACCCAAAGAGGAGACCACGCCGCCGGTGATGAATACGAACCGCGTCATGGGCGTCCTGTATAGGGCGTCCCGCCGGCTGGGGGAAAGCTCGTGCGGCCGGCGCGTCCGCTTGGCAGCCCGGCAACTCTAGATCTTGTGGCTGAAGCTGCCGGCGGCTACATTACTTGCCCCGAGCTGTTCGGTCCATGCACCGAACGATCGCCGCAGCTCGATCGCGACTCGACTCAGTTCGTCGGGACGTTCGGCGTGGGCGCGCTCGGGGCGGGCGTTGATGGGCGCACGGGCGCGGATGTCGTCGGCACCGATGGCGCGGGCACGACCGGAACAACCGGCGCCGCGCCCGGCAGCGGCAAGCTTCCGGATGGCACCGCGGGGCGCGCCGGAATTGCCGGCGTGACCGGCGCACCGGTGGGCTGCGTGGACGGCGCGTCGAGGATGGATCGGCCTACGCCGGAGGTGCCGCGGTTGAGGAGTGCCAGCGTCAGCGAGAGCCCGAAGAAAATCGCGGCCAGGACCGCAGTCGTCCGCGTCAGCAGGTTCGCTGTGCCGCGCCCGCTCATGAAGGCGCCCATCCCCTGCGACGAACCGATGCCCAGGCCTCCGCCTTCGCTGCGCTGGATCAGGACGACCCCGATCAGCGCGATCGTCACGAAGAGATGGATGATGAGGAGAACGGTGGTCATACGGAGGTCCGGTGGGGAAGGCGCGCCTTCTAGACCGGCGGCGCCGCCTTGGAAAGCGCGGGTGCGGCACCGGCGATCGCCAGGAAATCCGCGGCGATCAAGCTCGCGCCGCCGACCAGCGCACCGCCGACTTCAGGCAGGGCCAGCACCATCCCGGCATTGGCGGGCTTCACCGACCCGCCGTAGAGGATGCGGATCGCAGCGCCATGCGGCCCGAGCTCCCGGCGGAGTTCCTCGCGGATGAACAGGTGCATGGCCGCGATCTCGTCAGGCGTCGGCGTCTGCCCGGTGCCGATGGCCCAGCACGGCTCGTAGGCGACGACGCCCCTGAATTCCTTCGGCAGGCTACCGGCGATCTGCCAGCCGACCGCCTCGGTCTCGCGCCCGCCCTCCCGCTGCTCTGCGGTCTCGCCGACGCAGACGATCGGCGTCAGCCCAACCGCAACGGCGCCAGCGACCTTGTGGCGGACCATGTCGTCGGTCTCGTGATGCTCAGCGCGACGCTCGGAATGGCCGAGGATCACCCAGGTCGCCCCCGAGTCGCGCAGCATTGGCGCCGAGATATCGCCGGTATGCGGGCCGCTCGGCTCCGGGTGGCAGTCCTGGCCGCCGACCGCGACCTTGGAGCCTGACAGGATCGCGGCGACCCGCGCCAGCGCGACCGCCGGCGGGCAGACGAGCAGGTCGCAGGCAAGGCCGGCAGCGCCATCGCGGATCGCTTGCGCCAGCGCCTCCGCCTCGCGCCCGAACCCGTTCATCTTCCAATTTCCGGCGATCAGTGGCGGCATCGCGTTCCTCTCCACGGCCGCCGCGCTCTATCGGATGCCGGGCGGGCTGGCAAACCGAACGGCACGCCTCTATTTTCCGGCGCTCTTTGCCCTGGATGGCCTGATGCTCGCTTCGTTCCGCCGTCACCTGAACAGCTGGGTGGCGCGCCTGTTCTTCATGCTGCTCGTCGCCGTGTTCGTCCTCTGGGGCGTGGGCGATGTGATCCGCAACCTCGGTAAGGGCGACGGGTCGGTGGCGACCGTCGGCGGGCGCAAGATCGACGCGCCGGAGGTGCAGAGCCTCTATCAGCGCCAGCTCGCCGAGGTCAGCCACATGTTCGGCAACACCAGCGAGCCGACCACCGAGATCCGCCGCGCCGTCGCCGCCCAGGCGATCGAGCGCGTGGTGACCCAGGCGGCGATCGAGGAGGAGGTGACGCGGCTCGGCTTGGCGGTGTCCGACGACGCGGTGCGGCAGGCCGTCTATGACATCCCGCAGCTCCGCGGTCCCGACGGCAAGTTCAGCCGCCAGAATCTCGAGACAGTTCTGCGCAACAACGGCCTGACGGAGCCGCGCTTCCTCGCGCTGATGCGCTCCGACGTCGGGCAACGGCAACTCATGGAGGCGGTGCAGGCTGGGGTCGCGGGGCCGGACACGGAAGCGAAGCAGGTCTTCGCCTTCCAGAACGAGAAGCGCGTCGCGGACGGGGTCGAGGTGCCGCTCGCCGCCCAGCCCGCCCCGCCGGAACCGACGGCCGCACAGCTGCAGCGCTGGTACGACAACCACCCGGACTCTTATCGCACGCCGGAATACCGCCGGATCCGCGCCGTCGTGCTGTCGCCGGAGACTATCTCGAAGGACATTTCGGTCAGCGACGACGAACTGCGCGCGGCCTGGGAGCAGCACAGATCTGAGTATCAGACGCCGGAGAAGCGCTCGGTCGACGTCATCACCGCGCCCGACGAGGCGAAAGCCGCGGTCCTCGCCCAGCAGTGGCAGAACGGCGCCGACTGGGATGCGATGCAGAAGACCGCCGCCGCGGCCGGGGCCACGCCGGTCGAACTGGCTGACGCTCCGAAAACCGATTTCCCGAGCGCGGACCTCGCCGACGCGGTGTTCTCCGCGAAAGAAGGCGCGGTGACCGGGCCGGTGAAGGCGGCGCTCGGCTATTATGTGCTGCGCGTCACCAAGCTCACGCCAGGAAGCGGCGCCACCTTCGACGACGCGAAGGAGATGCTGCGCGCGCGTGTGGTCGCGGATCGCGCAGCCGACCTGATCGACGACCGCGCGAACAAGATCGACCAGATGCTGGCAAGCGGGACCGCGATGCAGGACCTTCCGGGCGACATGGGCCTCGGCGCGGTCACCGGCACGCTCGATGCGCAGGGAATCACCGAAGAGGGAACGCCCGCCCCGGTCCCCGGATCGCCCCCGCTCAAGCAGGCTCTCGTGCAGGCGGCGTTCACGCTCAAGCCCGGCGACCCGCCACGCCTGACGCAGGCACCGCAGGACAACGGCGCGCCGCCCGCCTATTACGCGGTCGAGGTGGAGAACATCATCCCGCCATCGAAGAAGCCGTTCGATGCCGTCCAGGCGGACGTCAAGCAGGCGTGGACGGCGGACGCGACGCGGCATGAGGCCGAAGAGCAGGCGGCCAAGGTGTTGAGCGCCGTGAAGGGCGGCCAGAGCATCGAGGATGCGGCGACGGTGGCAGGCCTCACCGTGCGCAAGTTCCCGCCGGTCGGCCGCTCTGCCCCCGTCGAGGGCGTGCCGGCGCCGCTCGTGCAGCCGCTGTTCGGGCTGAAGAAGGGCGAGCCGGCCATGGTCGAGACGCCGGACGGATTCATCGTCGCCGTGCTCGCGGACGTCCAGGTGCCGGACCCGGCGGCCGACCCGGTGGGTTTCGGGCAGGTGCGCGACGCCCTCAACCGCGCGATGGCGCAGGACGTGCAAGGAAGTTTCGCCGTCGCCGTCCGCAACCAGGCGAAGCCGCGGATCAACCGCGATGCGATCGACATGATCGCCCAGGCAGGGCAGTGAGCGCCTCGACGTCGATCAATCTCAAGCCCGTCCTCGCGCGCCTCGCGGTGGGGGAAAGCCTGTCCGAGGCCGAATCGGAAGCCGCGTTCGGAACGATCATGGCGGGCGAAGCCACGCCCGCGCAGATCGCGGGCCTCCTGATGGCGCTGCGTGTGCGTGGGGAAACGGTTCCCGAGCTGGTCGGCGCCGTGCGGGC
>DATAPS010000470.1:0-13638 GCA_036265085.1 Acetobacteraceae bacterium
GATTTCGGATCACCTGCTGGTGTCCCGATCCGGCGACGCGCGACGCCTGCGCGGTCGCGATCGATACGGCGCTGGCGCAGGTGACGTTTCTGACACTGGCAGACGGGTCCGGCGGACGGTTGCGGTTTCTGCGCTCGCAGGTTTTCGACCAGAGCCAGGATGCGGGGCTGTACCGACGTGATCTGGAATACTCGATCGAGTATCCGACGACGGTGCGGACGCTGCTGCCGGCGATGATTTTCGGGGATGCGACGCTGGCGCCCGACGGCCAGCACGTCGTGCAGAGCTTGTTGGGCTAAGTCCTGGGCTAACGGGAGACCTCATGAACACATTCCTTGTCGTCGTGCGTCCGTTCGGGTCGCACGCGAAGGGCGACGTCATCACTGACGCCGCCACGATCGCCGCGACTTCGGCGGGCGAGAACGCGGCGTATGTCGTGCGCGTGATCGCTGCGCCGCCGCCGGAACCACAGAAGCAGGGGGGCTGACGCCGATGCCGGTCGTGCAGAAAGGCAGCATCAACACCACGGCCCTCGTGGTGCCCGATCTCTATGTGCAGATCGTGCCCCCGCAGAACCTCGTGCTCAATGGCGTGCCGACGAATGTCGTGGGCGTCGTCGGCACCGCATCCTGGGGGCCGGTTGGTCAGCCGGCGATCGTGGCGACGATGGCAGACTACGCGGTCAGTTTCGGGCCACTGGTCGCGCGCAAATACGACATGGGCACGCAGGTCGCGACCTCGGTGCAGCAGGGTGCCGCGAATTTCCGCTGCGTGCGTGTCACCGACGGGACGGACACGGCGGCGAGCTTTCAGGTGCCGCAGACCAGCTTCGTGTTCACCGCGGTGTACACGGGCAGCCTGGGCAATCAGATCGTTGCGACCCTTAGTACCGGGTCGAAGGCGAACACCTGGCGGCTGACGCTGACGCTGCCGGGCTTGCAGCCGGAGGTGTACGACAACGTCGGTGGCAGCGGCGCGCAGTTCTGGCAGAACCTCGCCGCCGCGGTGAACGATGGTCTCAGCGCGCTGCGCGGGCCGAGCCAACTCGTGGTCGCGAATGCGGGAGCGTCCGCATCGGCGCCGGTGACGTTCTCGTATTCGTTCGCGTCGGGGCCGGCGGGCACCGACGGCGCGTCGGGCGTGACGGCGGCGACGCTGGTGGGTCTCGACACCACGCCGCGGAGCGGGATGTATGCGCTGCGCGGGCAGGGCTGCAGCATCGCGCTGCTGGCGGATGCGGACGACGCGACGCAATGGACGACGCAGGCCGGGTTCGGGTTGTCCGAGGGGATCTACATGATCCTGACGACGCCGGCGGGCGATACGCTCCAGAACGCGGTCTCCGAGAAGGCCAACGCGGGGCTCGACAGCTACGCGGCGAAGCTGATGTTCGGCGACTGGCTCTACTGGAACGACCAGGTGAACGGCGTGGTCCGGCTGGTCTCGCCGCAGGGTTTCGTGGCCGGACGGCTCGGCAATCTCTCGCCGGAGCAGTCGAGCCTGAACAAGCCGCTGTATGGCGTCGTGGGCAGCCAGAAATCCGGCACGCCGGGGACCGCGCAAGCGATGTCGTACTCATCGGCGGAGCTGCAGACGCTGCTGCAGGCGGGGATCGACGTAATCGCCAACCCGCAGCCGGCGGGCGCCTTTTGGGGCGTGCGCGGCGGGCATAACGCCTCGAGCAACGCGGCGACCAACGGCGACAACTACACAAGGCTGACCAACTACATCGCCGCGACGCTGGCGGCGGGCATGGGCCAATATGTCGGCCAGGTGATCAATGCGGCGCTGTTCCTACGCATTCGAGCGACGCAGATGTCGTTCCTGCAGAACATGTTCTCGCAGGGGCTTCTGGGAAGCCTTGATGGCTCGCTGCCGTTCTCGGTGATCTGCGACACGTCGAACAATCCGCCGTCGCGCACCGGCCTCGGCTACGTGCAGTCGGACGCGCAGGTTCAATACCAGGCGATCAACGAGAAGTTCATCGTCAACATCGAGGGCGGGCAGACCGTGCAGGTGCAGAGCCAAGTGCTGCCGACGTCCAATCCGTCCGCGACGCTCGCGGCCTAATCGAAGGGACTTTGCCCAATGACCAGCAACGTCTTTTCCGTCGGCCGCGATTGCCAGCTGGTGGTGATCGGGCCGTTCGGGCGCGTCGACCTGACGCATGTGACCGGGTTCGAGAGCCGGCAGGTAACTCATCCCATCCGCATCGACCGTATCGACGGCGTACAGCTCGCCGCCGAGTTGCCGAAAGGGTGGGACGGCAGCTTCGACCTCGAACGCGGGTCGTCCGCGGCCGAGGATTTCATCGCGGCGATCGAGGCGGCCTATTTCGCGGGATCGCCGGTCGTGCCGGGCACCCTGTATCAATACGTGCAGGAGACAGATGGCTCGACCTCGACCTATCAATACGAAGGCGTGGTGTTCAAGTTGGCGCAGGCCGGTCAGTGGAAGAGTGACGCGAGCGTGAAGCAGAAGCTCGAGTTCTTCGCCGGCAAGCGGAAGCGTGTTTGATGGCAGACACACCGTCCGCGCGGCTGATCGCAGCGGCGCAGTCGGCCCCCGAGGTGGTCGACGCCGAGGGTCGGCGGCTCGCGCTGCGGCGGCTGACGGCGCTCGACAAGCTGCGGCTGTTCAAGGCGGCGGGGCCCGTGCTGGCGCAGAACCAGCCCTGGCTCGGCATGGCGGTGCTGGCGGCGAGCGTCGTTGCGATCGACGACGTGCCGGTGCCGCCGCCCGCGACCGAAGCGCAGGTGGAGGCGCTGGTGCAGCGGCTGGGCGACACCGGGATTGCGGCGGTGGCTTGCGCGCTCGCGCCGGATGCATCCGTTGATCTCGCGAGCCACGCGGGAAACTGAGCCGGCATCCCGATCTGGTCGATTGCCTGTTCCTGGTGCGGAACGGGGTGCCCTTCGACGTCGCCTTCAGCCTGCCCCCGGAAGACCGCCTCGCTTGGGTGGTGGCGATCGGCACGCTCGACGGCGGCGAGTTCGATTTCGTGACGATGCGCTGGAGGGATCGAGCGTGAGACTGCGTGATCTCGCGGACCGACTGGCGCGGCTCGATCTCGGCGCCGTGGTTCAGGAGGCGCTCGCGCGCGAAGCGGGGGCGATGGCGAATGCGGTGCGCGACGCGCTCGCGGGCGCGCCGGGCCACGCGCATGACGCGCCGTGGGAGCGGACAGGCGCGCTGCACGCGAGCATCGGCAGCGATGCCGATACGTCACGCGCGGTGATCGGCAGTTCCGATCCGGTGGCCGTGTATCAGGAGCTCGGCACGGCGCGCGTGCCGCCGCGGCCGTTCCTCGCGCCAGTAGGGGCGGAGCACGGCGCGGCGGCGGCGGATGCCGTCGGTGCGGCGGTGGTGGCGGCGATCGGAGGGGCGTGATGGAAGACGCCTATGTGATCGGCATCCGGCTGGCGCTGGAGAACGGCGTGTCGGCGGGGATCGCGGCGATCGCGGCGGATCTCGGAAGGCTCGATTTGGCGATCGCGACGACAACCGAGAATCTGCAGCGCTTGCGGACGATGGCGGGCGTCGAGTTGCCGCGCCCTGCGCCGCAGCGTGCCGCCGTCGCGTCGGCTGCCGACGCGGAGCCAGACCAGGTACCGGATGCGCCAGCGCGTGTGCCGGCAGCGCGGGTTCGCGACGATGCGGTGAGTGTCGCCCGGCAGGTCCCTGCACGCGATGCGCCGGTCGCGCCTTCGCAAGCGACGCCGCCGCGGGAGGCTTCGGTTTCGAAGGTGCCGGATACGGCGCCTGGCGCGCCTGCGGCGGCGGCTCCGCCGGTTGTGCGGATCCTCACGGAGGCCAGCGCGGCGCCGGCTAGGGCCGCGGCACCGGTCAATCTGGACGCCTCGCGCGATGATCTGCGGACCCAACGCGCGGAGGCGCAGCCCGCACCCGCGCCGGTCGTTTCGATCGCGCTGCCGCCGCAGCCGCCAGCGGCGCCCGTTGTTATCGTCGAGCGCGTCGCAGCGGTGCCGAGCATATTTGCGAATCGCGCTGCCGATCCCGTGCCGGTGGCATCCGTGCCGCCGGCGACTGGTGCGGTTGCGCCGAACACGGCAGCACCGCCGGCGACTGGTGCGGTTGCGCCGAACACGGCAGCACCTCCCGCGCGCGCGGTTGCGCCACAGATCATTGCGCCGGTGCAGGCCGCTGCGCCCGCCGCGGCTTACCCCGCCACGCCGGCGGCGCCGCCTGCGCGCGAGACCGGGAGCGGCGGCCCGACGAGCGGGGATGTGTATCTCGATGGCGCGCGCATGGGGCGCTGGATCTCGGACCAACTGGCGCGCGATGCGGCGCGGCCGGCGAGCGGCGTCACGGGGTTCGATCCGCGGCTCGGTCCGGCTTGGCCGGGCACGCTGCAGGGGGAGTGAGCGATGCAGGACGGCACGCTTCTGCTCGGCCCGGTCCTGTTCCAGGACTTCGAAGTTCCGGCGAAGATCGTTTGGGGTGGCGCGCAGCGGCTGGTGGTGCACCGGCTGCCGGGCGGCGAGCGGATCATCGATGTGCTCGGGCGCGACGACGCGGACATCGCCTGGTCGGGCGTGTTCACCGGCCCGGACGCGGCAACGCGGGCCGGGTTGCTGGACACGCTCCGCGCTGCGGGCGGCGTGCTGCCGCTGACCTGGGGGACGTTCTTCTACAGCGTCGTGATCGCGCGCTTTTCCGCCGAGTACGAGCGGGCGAATTGGATTCCGTATCGCATCGTCTGCACGGTGCTTCGGGACGAGGCGGAAGCAATCGCGGCGGCGGTCCTCGATCTGGCCGCGAGCGTGCTCGCCGATCTCACAGCGGCGGCTGGCTTCGGAACGGCGGTGGATCTGACTGCTGCGACGGCGGCGCTCGGCGTGGGCGGGGCGGCGACGGCCGGGACGGCCGCGTATGCCAAGGCGAGCTCGGCGATTGCGGGCGCGTCGGCGTCGATTGAAGGCGGCATCGGGTCGAGCGAGGCCGTGCTGCTCGGTGCGGGCGATCCGGCGGCGGCGGCGGACGCGGCGGGCACGCTCGCGGGGCTCGTCGGCGCGCGCGGATATGTGCAGCGGGCGGCCTCGAATATCGCGAATGCGAGCAGCTGAGGGTTTCATGAAGACGCTGACTACGGCTGGCGGGAACCTGTTTCACATCGCGGCGGAGCAGCTCGGCGACGCGACGCAATGGGTGCGGATCGCGGCGCTGAACGATCTCGACGATCCGATGCTGCAGGGGCTGGTCACGCTGAAGCTGCCGAGCGTCGATGCGACCGCCGGCGGGGGCGTGGGGGCGCAATAGCATGGCGCAGCTTCGTGCGCCGCGGCTCGACGTGCGCGTCAACGGCGCGCCGCTCGCCGGCGTGTTCGCGGCCGACGTGGTGAGCAACAACCACCTCGCCGCCGACCGGTTCTGCGTACGGGCGGTCGCCGATCCGGCGACGATCGGCGCGATCGCCGACACGGCTGACCAGCTCGTCGATGTGCGCATCTCGCTCGACGGTGCGGCGGCGGTGAGCCTGGTGCAAGGCCAGGCCGATAGCATCGACATCGACGCCGTCGCCGGAACGGTGCGGCTCGACGGGCGCGACCTGTCGGCGCAGCTGATCGAAGCGCGCACGCGCGAGGCGTTCGCGAACAAGACCAGCAGTGAGATCGCGACGACGCTGGCGGGACGGCATGGATTGAGCGCGGACGTGACCGCGACGACGACGCCGGTCGGACGTTACTGGGAGCTCGAACATGATCGGGTGACGCTCGATCAGTTCAGCCATGCCCGAAGCGAGTGGGATTTGCTGGTGCAACTCGCCGCGCACGAGGGCTTCGACGTCTGGGTGATCGGGACGACATTGAATTTCCATCCGCAGGCGGCGCCCACGCTAACCGCGGGGGCGACGCTGCGAGCGGTTGAGACCGCTGGGGGCGCGCCGAACGTGACGACGCTGCGGCTCGAGCGGTCGCTGACGCTCGCGCGCGAGATCTCGGTAACGGTGAAAAGCTGGAATAGCCGCCAGCAAACGGCGTTCGCAGAAACGGCGCAGGTGCCGGTATCGGCGAAAAGGTCGGCAAAACAGTTGGCGTACGTCTACGTCGTTCCCAATCTGTCCGCGCAGGATGCCCTGCAGCTTGCGCAGCGCAAGCTCGCGGAGATCACCAGCCACGAGCGGGTGGCGATCGCGGAGATGCCCGGCGAGCTCACGCTCGCGCCGCGGATGCTGGTCTCGATCGAGGGGACGGCGAGCGGGTTCGATCAGGTCTACGTCGTCGATGAGATCGAGCGCAGCTTCGATCTGCGCCGCGGTTTCACGCAACGGGTGCGAGCGCGGACATGCAGCGTTTCCTGAACACGATGAAAGCGCACGCCAGCGCACTCGACGGAGCGACGGGACAGCCGCGCTTCGGGCTGGTGACGAGCGTCGATCCGGAGCGCTACGCGGCGCGGGTTTCGTTGCAGCCCGAGGGTGTGATTTCCGGCTGGCTCCCGATTCTCTCACCGTGGGTTGGCGCCGGGTGGGGCGTATCGTGCTTGCCGTCACCCGGAGACCAGGTGCTGGTCGTGCCGCAGGAAGGCCAGGCGGAGCACGGCGTCGTGCTCGGCGGCAGCTGGAGCGACAGCGCCCGACCGCCGGGCGCGCCGGCGGGCGAGCTCTGGCTGAAGCACAAAAGCGGCGCGACGCTGAAGCTCGCGAATGACGGCACGGTGCAGATCATCGGCGACCTGCATGTGTCGGGCGATGTGTACGATGGCAAGGGCTCGCTCGACCGGCTGCGCCAGCATTACGACCAGCACGTGCATCCTGGCATCGGCGCGCGGACATCGGCGCCAGATTGAGGGCTGGGACATGAGCGACATCTCGCACCAGTTCGGCGCGGATCTGATGCCGGGGCCGACCGGCGACACCGCGGTGGCGGACGGGTCGCTGCTCGGCCAGCAGCGGGTGCTGCGGCGGCTGCTAACGAATCCTGGCGACTATATCTGGCAGCTTGATTATGGGGCGGGACTCGCGCAGTTCGTCGGCCAGCCCACGCGGGCCGCGCAGATACGGGCGCTGATCCGCAGTCAGATCTTTCGCGAGAGCGTGGTGGCGAAGACGCCGGAGCCGTTGGTGGACGTGTCCTTCGACGGGAGCGGCACGCTGTTCGTCGACATCCGCTACGCCGACGCCACGACCGCACAGACGCAAGTTCTCGCCTTCTCCTTGGGCGGTTGACGGGGTTCCGCAGACATGCAGCTTCCGCTTCAGACTTTCTCGACGTTGGTGTCCAACGCCGCTGCGGCGGTCCAGGGCGCGGCGAGCCAGCTGCTCGATCTCAGCGCGGGCTCCGTGCTGCGGGCGGTGCTCGAGGCGAACGCGTCGGTCGCGCTTTGGCTGCAATGGCTGATCCTGCAGGTGCTGCGGACGACGCGTGCGGCGACGTCGCAGGCCGGCGATCTCGACAGCTGGATGGCGGATTTCTCATTCACCCGATTCGGCGCGGTGGCGGCGCATGGCAGCCTGACCTTCGGGCGCTTCGCGGCGGTGGCACCCGCGCTGGTGCCGGTCGGCGTATCGGCGCGCACTGCGGACGGGACGCAGACCTTCACGGTGGTCGCGGATACGGCCAATCCGGCTTTCTCGCCGGCGCAGAATGGGTTCACGCTGGCGGCCGGTGTCGCGTCGGTTGCGGTTGCCGCGACGGCGGCGACGCCGGGCAGCGGCGGCAATGTGCAGCCGGGCGCCGTGACACTGATCGGCTCTGCGGTGCCGGGCATCGACACGGTCACCAACGCGACAGCGTTCCAAGGCGGCATCGATGCGGAGGCGGACACGGCGTTCCGGAGCCGCTTCCCGACCTATCTCGCCGGCTTGGCCCGCGCCACCGAGCTCGCGGTCAGGGCGGCGATCCAGAGCGTCCAGCAAGGGCTGCTCTTCAACATCGTCGAAAACCAGATGCCGGACGGCAGCTCGCGCATGGGGTTCTTCACGGTCACGGTGGATGACGGAACCGGCTATCCACCATCGTCGCTGCTCGCCAGTGTCACCAGCGCGATCGAAGCGGTCCGGCCGATCGGGTCGCAGTTCGCCGTGCAGGCACCGACTGTGCTTACGATCGACATCTCGCTGGCCGTGACGTCGGGGTTCGGCGTGCCGCACGCGACAACGGCGGCGAACGTCGTGGCGGTGTTGACCGGCTTCGTCAATTCCTTCGCGCTCGGTGCGCCGCTCACTTGGTCGCGCATCGTGCAGGTCGCCTACAGCGCAGATGCCAACGTGATCAACGTAACCGACCTGCTGCTGAACGGCGGAACGAGCGACGTGCTGCCGTCAGCAAGCACGGTGCTGAAGGCGGGCGCGATCGTCGCGAACTGACCTGCGGGTCGCATCGGCGGGCCGATGGTCCACACAACAGCGGAATCGGACATGACCAATCCGGCGATCGGTTCGACGCAGGACGTGCTGGCGCGGCTGAAAGCAGTGCTGCCGCTCCGTTGGTTCCCAGATGCGACGCCAGTGCTCGACGGCCTGTTGACCGGGCTCGCGAGCGCGGGGGCCGCGCTGTACGGCATGCTGAACTACGTGCAGAAGCAGGCACGGATCGCCACCGTGACCGACAGCTTCGTCGATCTCGCGGTCCAGGACTACTGCGGACAACGGCTCTTCCGGCGCTCCGGCGAGAGTGACTCGGCGGTCCGCGCGCGGCTGTCGCGTGAGGTGGTGCGGCTGCGGGCAACGCGGGGTGCGATGGCAGCAGCACTGACCGATCTGACCGGACGAACGCCGACGATCGTCGAGCCTGCGCGGGCCGCGGACACCGGCGGCTACGGCGTCGCCTGTGGTTACGGCGCCGCGGGGGCTTGGGGAAGTGCCGCGATGCCGTTCCAGTGCTTCGTGACCGCATATCGGCCGATCGCGGGTGCGCAGCTTCCGCCAGGGGCGCCCCCGATCGAGGGGAGCGTTGGCGACGCAGAGATTCTTGCCGCGGTCGCGGCGGTGACGCCCGCTGGGGCGATTGCCTGGACCGCGCTGAGCAACTGACGCCGAGAGAGGCCTTCATGGACCGGATCATCGTCTATCCCGGCAGTATTCCGCTCGATACGGACCTGCTCTCGACCAACCGCAACACGATGATTGCACTCGGCGCGCTGATGCAGGCGACGCTGGGCGTCGTGTCGATCGTGGACGGGCTGAACGTGACGCCGACGGCGCCGGGCAGCCTTGACGTGCAGGTTTCGCCGGGGAGCATCACGGCGCTGACCACGCTCGACAGCGCAGCTTACGGGTCCCTCGGCGTCGACACGCAGGACCCATGCCTGAAGATGGGCGTGAACATCGCGCCGACGTTCCTGGCGCTGGCCCCGCCGAGCCAGGCGGGCACGTCGGTCGCGTATCTGATCGAGGCGTCGTTCCAGGAGAGCGACGTGTCGCCGGCGGTGCTGTCGTACTACAACGCGGCGAACCCATCGCAGAGCCTGCTCGGGCCGGTGGGGACGGGTGTCGCGCAGCCGACTGTGCGGGCGCAGCACGTGGCGCTTCAGGCCAAGCGGGGCGTTGCGGCGCCGACCGGGACGGAAATTGCGCCGTCGCCCGATCCCGGATGGATCGCGATCGCCACTGTGAACGTCGACAACGGTGCACCACAGATCGGCGCCGCGGCGATCACCGCGGTGGCGACGGCACCGCGGGCCGCGTTCAAGCTGCCGTATCTGCGGCCGGGTTTCTCCGCCGCTCAGGTATTCGCCGCCTCGGGTGTGTTCACCGTGCCAGCCGGGGTCACGATCGCCAAGGTCACCGTGGTCGGTGGCGGCGGCGCGGGCGGGTTGCATCAGACGCTGCCCTCGGCGGGCGGCGGTGCGGGCGGCCGAGCTGTCAAGGTCGTGAGCGGACTCGTTCCCGGTCAGCAGGTGCCGGTCACTGTCGGTGCGGGCGGCCAGCCGCCGGCGGCGGGCACGTTCGCTACGGGCGGCGCGGGCGGCACTTCGAGCTTCGGTACATTCGCTTCGGCCACTGGCGGGCAGGGTGGCGCGGGCGGCACCGCCGCCGGGAATGCGGCCGGAGGGTCATCCGGCATCGGGGTAGGCGGCGATCTGAACGACGCTGGCAGCTGGGGCACCGATAGCGTCCCCCCGGCGACGCGCGGCGGCGATGGCGGCGGACCGGGCGGCGGACGCGGGTCGTCGGGCGCCCAGTCGGGGATGGCGGCTCCTGGATATGGCGGCGGCGGCGGTGGTGGCGGCGCGAGCGCCGTCAGCGGCGGCACCGGCTCGCCGGGGGGTGCCGGTCGCGGCGGTCTCGTGTTCGTGGAGTTTTGAACGATGGCGACAAAAACGTGCGCGCGGCTCGAGGGCGGCGCGGTGCTTGAGCTGCTTCACACCGACAAGGACGTGACGGAGTTGTTCCATCCGTCGCTGCGCTGGGTGGATGTGACGGGATCGTCTGTGCAGGTCGGGTGGGTGCAGAGCGGTGCGACCTTCGCGCCGCCACCGCAACCGGAGGCAACGCCCGCCGCGAGCCAGCCGACGCTCGCCCAGTTGCAGGCTGAACTGGCGCAGCTCTCGGCGCAGGTCGCGGCGCTCGCAAAAACGCCTGGCGGCTGATCGCTGCTCTTTCTTCCCGCGAACCCCGGAGTATCGCTGATGCCGACCCCGGCCACGCATCTCACGCAGCCGAGCATCGCGCGGCGCGTCGTTCTCGACGGATTCGCCCCTGTGCCGCGCGGGGTGATTCCCACGGTCCCGTCCAACCTCGTCTGGCCCGCCAAGGACCCCGGCGACGTGCTCGATTACGAGTTCGATATCAGCGCCGCCGTGATCGGTGATTGCGGGGACAGCATCGCGACGATCGACGTGGCGATCACCCCGAACGCCTCGGGCGACCTGACGATGAACTCGGCTGCGGCGTCAGGCGACAGTGTGGTGCTGTGGCTCGCGGCCGGACAGCCAAGCACGAACTATGCCGTCCAGATCACGGTAGGAACGGCGAACGGTCGCACGATCAACCGTACGGTGCTGCTCCCCGTGCAGTCGCTCGCGTCTACCGTGGTGCCGTCTTCGGCGCTGACGACGGAGCAGGGGGTGGTGGTTACGGATCAGAACGGCAATCCAATCCTGGTGGGGAGCTGAGACGCGATGCCCTCGATCGACCAGCTTCCGGCCGCTACGGCTGCCGCCGACACCGATGAACTCGCGGTCAGCCAAGGTGGCGTTCTGCGCCGGGCAACGCGCGCCCAGGTGGTTGCAGGACTACAGCCGCGGATCGCAGTCTCGACCGGTGCGCTGCTCGGGCGTGTGAGCAACGGTGTGGGCGCGCCGGAGGCGATCGCGCTCGGGTCCGGACTTGCGCTGCAAAGCGGACAGCTCAGTGCGAGACCGGCGATGCCGCCGTTCGGTTCGCTTCCGGCGGGCGTAACGCCGAACCCGCTCGATCTCGTCGCTGTGGGACAGGGCGGGCAAGGGGCGGCGGTGCCGTACGCCCAGTTCATGGCTGGACTCGCGGGGTTGCCGCAAATCGACGGGAGCGGCCTGACCGTGCTGCCCGCAGGCGCGACGAGGGCACGGCGGATCTCGGATGTCGCGCTCGATGCGGTTGCCGTCGAGAGCTTCGGGGCCGTGGGCGACGGGCAAACGGACGATACCGCCGCGTTCGTCGCAGCGGTTGCGTCCGGGCGACCGGTGCGGCTCGGGCCAAAAACCTACGTGGTGAACGGCCAATTCACGATCGCCGCCGCCGATGTTGTGATGCTGGGCACGCCGGGGTTGAGCGTGCTGCATCGCGCGTCGCAGAGCGGCAATGGTGCGTGGATCTCGATCCAGGCGCCTGGATTCCGCGCCACCGGCGTGGTCTTCGATGCAGGCGGCAGCGCGATTGGTGTGGACAGCTGGGGCGTTCTGGTGACGTCCGCCTGCACATCGGCGTCGTTCGAGCAGTGTGTGTTCCGCAACAGCGCCGGCGCAACCCTCGGCTGCGGTCTCGTGTTCCTGGCGAGCGATCCGGCGATCGCCGCGCACGTCGTTTCCGATTGTGAGTTTTCCGGCAACGCTGTCCACGGGGTCTGGGTGCAGGCCTGTCCCGGCGTCGCGGTGCGCGGATGCCGGGCGCACGACAACGCCCAGTATGGCATATGCGTCGACTACAACGATCCGACGTTCAGGGCGAAGGCGCGGCTGATCCAGGTGATCGGCTGCACGGCATGGAACAACGTCCGCGGGATCGCGATCGGCAACTTCAATCAGACGAACACCGGCATCGCGAGCTGGGGCAATGCAAACCCCGACGCGCTGACCGTGCTGGTTGCGAACAATCTCTGCCACGACAACAGCCTCTATGGCATCGCCGCCTCGGGGCGCGGCCTGTTGTTGCAGGATAACGTGACTGTCGGAAACGGCAGCGCGGCCAACGGCGGCGCCGGCATTCTGGCGAACATCTCCTACAGTCGCGTCGCCGGGAACATGATCACCGGCGCATCACTGTTCGGGATCGATTGCGGCGGCTCGATCTACAGCGAGATCAGCGGCAATTTCGTCGACAGCGCGGTGAACGGCATCAATTGCGGCGGCAGCCTCGGCGTGCGGGTGACCGGCAATAGCCTGACGAACTGCACAGGCTGGGCGGTGCTGGTCGCCAATGTCGAGACCGATGCCCTCGGCAACAATTTCGGCATTGCCTGCAGCATGGTGACGATCGGCGACAACGCGGTGACGATGACGAGCACGAGCGCCGGCGGCGTGCGGCTCTGCGACGGCGCCTCCAACGTCATCGTGGCGCGCAACGAGTTCGTCGGCATCAATGGGGCGGTGGTCGGCAACTGCCTGTGGGCCGCGACCGACAGTGTCGTCATCGAGGACAACCGCTGGAACGCGACGCCGCGTTTCATCTGCAATCCGAGCACGAGCGGCGGACTTCAGCAGGTCGTGTTCCCCGACATCGCCGACTGCGTGATGATCACCGCTGCGCCCGCGGGCGTGCAATCGATGATCTCGAACTATCAAGCGATGACGCAGGGGCAGGTAGGCTTCGTGCGGGTGACCGCCGGCGGCCATGGCTATACCCATGCCGCCGTCGCGATCGGCGGGACCGGTACGGGTGCGGCGGCGACCGCGGTGATCAGCAATGGTGCGATCATCGGCGTGGTCGTGACGGCGCCGGGCGCGAACTATGGCGCGGTCGGCGCGAGCGTGCCGGTGACGATCAGCGGCGACGGCACGGGTGCCGCCGCGACCGGCTACGCCAGCGTTCCGCTGCCCGATGAGCGGCAACTGCGCCTGCGATGCAACCAGGCGGTGACGTTCGCACGCGCGGGATCGGTGCCCGCGCAAGAGAACTGGACGCTCGCCGACCTGACCGTACCCGCGTTCGGCGACGTGGACTGGGCTGTCGCCTGGGGCACCTGGCGCGCGGTGCGCGCGACGCACTGAGGGCGGCGCCCAGCCGCCGCCCGCCTTCATTTCGCGAACTTCCCGAACCAGCGGCCGCCCGGCCGCTCGGAGAAACACGCATGACCACGCTGCTGCAGTTGCCGCTGGCGCTGACCACGAGTGCCGCCGACCTGCTGCTGCTCGAACAGCAGCAGAGCACCAACGCGGTGACGCTGAACACGCTGCTGGAGGGGACGCAGCCGCTCATCACCATCGCATCCGAAACGCTGCTCGGGCGTGTCAGCATCGCACCGGGCCTGCCGGAGC
>DATAPS010000471.1:0-5926 GCA_036265085.1 Acetobacteraceae bacterium
GGCCGATATCATCACGGAACTCGGTCCGGATCAGATCAAGACGGTCGAGGCTATCAGCGGCTGCCATGTCGTCGGCGGCCCTATCATGAACATTCGCGTGCTGGTCTACGACTCGACGAACCCCGTGCTCGCCGATCCGCGCGTCCGCCGTGCGCTGTCGCTGGCGATCGACCGCAAGCTGATCGTCGACACACTCTACGACGGCCGCACGACGGTGACCCGCGGCTTACAGCATCCCAGCTTCGGCCCGCTCTACCTCGCCGACTACCAGCCGCCGGGCTACGACCCGGATGCCGCGCGTGCCCTGCTGAAGGCGGCAGGCTACGACGGGGCGCCGATCCTGTACCGCATCCTCAACAACTACTATGCGCTCCAGGTGCAGACGGCGCAGGTGCTGGTGGAGATGTGGCAGGCGGTCGGGCTGAAGGTGAACATCGAGGTCAAGGAGAATTTCTCGCAGGTGCTCGAGGCGAAAGGAGGCCGCGGGATCTACGACACCTCGGACACGATTTTCTGGCAGGATCCGGTCGGCATCGTGGTGCGGCGGTATGGGCCGGCAAGCGGCGTGCAGGCGCAGTACAAGACGTGGTCGAACGCGGAATTCAACAAGCTGTGCGACACGCTGCAGACGTCGCTGGATACCGACGAGCGGCGGCGCGCTGTCGCGGCGGCTCTGAAGATCTATGACGAGACCGACCCGCCGGGGACGACGCTGCACACGCTCGCGATGTTCTACGGCAAGCGCCGCGATCTCCACTGGACGCCATATGAGGCGGAGTTCATGGATTTCCGCGCCGCCAACATGACGTAGGTGCCGGTGTCGATCACACGCCGCGCGGTCCTCGCGACAGCAACGCTCGTCCCATTGGCCCGCCTTCACCCGGCGCGCACGGATGCCAACCCGGTCTGGATCGGCGTCTGCGGTCCGCTTACCGGCCAGTACGCGCAGTACGGGGCCCAGTGGCAGCGCGGGTTCGACATGGCGCTGGAGGAGGCGAACGCGGCCGGCGGGGTCGGCGGGCGGCCCGTCAAATACGTGTTCGAGGACAGCCAGAGCGATCCGCGGCAGGCGGTCGCGATCGCGACGAAGTTCGTGGCCGATCCGCGCATTGTCATGGAAATCGGCGATTTCGCGTCCGCAGCCTCGATGGCGGCCTCGCCGATCTATCAGCGCGGCAAGCTGGTGCAGTTCGGCTTCACCAACTCGCATCCCGACTTCACCAAGGGCGGCGACTACATGTGGACCAACGCGCCGGACCAGGCGGACGACATGCCGGTCGACAAGCTCGGGCTGCGCAAGCTCGGCGTGCTCACCATCGACAGCGACTGGGGCCGGACCAGCGAGAAACTGTTCGCGGCGGCGGCACAGAAGCACGGCGCGACCGTGGCCGGCGCCGAGGCCTATCTGCCCGCGGAACAGGACTTCCGGTCGTCGCTTGTGCGGGTAAGGGACTCAGCCCCGGACGGGATCGTGCTGATCTCCTACTACCCCGACGGCGCGCAGATCATGCGCCGGGGAGCCCGGACGCCTATATCGCGCGGGCCTACGACGCCATGGTCGTCGCGATCGCCGCATTGCGGGTGGCCGGGCCGACGCGGGAGGGCGCGCACGAGGGCATGGCGAGGCTGCGGGACGTTCCGAGCCTCGTTTACGGACGCATGACGTTCGACCTCGCCACCCGCCGCGTGCGGCAGCCGGCAGAGGCGTACCTCATGGTCCAGGGCGGGCAGTTCGTCGCCTGGGACGGGCGACCGGCCTGACCGGCGTCAGGGCCACGCTTTCACCGGCCGGTCGCCGTGGCTCTCCTGCGGGACGCCGCGGTTGAGGGACATGTGCGAGTGGACGCAGATCCAGCGCTCGCCGTCGCGGCGGAACACCATCGTCGCGCGGCCGGGGCGCTCGAACCGCGTACCGTCGCGGTCAAAGCCGGTGCTGGCCCAGGGCGCGACGGCGATGGCGATGCTGCCATCGGCCGAAGCGAGCACGTGCGTCCCGTCCAGGTCGAAGCGGAAATCGTCGGTGCGCGGCCAGACATTGTCCCACTGGGTGCGGATCCAGGCGTCGAGGCCGGGGATGACGTCGCGATGCGTGCCGAAGGCGATCACCTCCGGGTGAAACAGCGGGGCGGCGGCGGCATAATCGACGGCGCGCACATGGCCGGCGAAAACGTCGAGCCAGCGGAGAAGGGCGGATTTGGTGGCCGCGTCGGCCGCGGGGAGGGGGAGCATTGCGGCCACATAGCGGGATGAGGCGGCGGCTGTCGATGCGGACTGGACGCGAGCCGCCCGACCCGATACCCGGCGGGCGCGACTGAGGACCGAGGACGCCCGGACCCGATGACCCGCGCGATGCAGGTAGCCTGGGGGAGCCTCGCGGTCAGCTTCGGCGTGGTCGCGCTGAAGCTCCTGGCGTGGCGGCTGACCGGCAGCGTGGCGCTCTACTCGGACGCGCTCGAGACGGTGGTGAACATCGCCGCCGCCATCGGCGCGCTCGTGGCGCTGTCGATCAGCGCGCAGCCGCCGGACGCGCAGCATCCCTACGGCCATCAGAAGGCGGAGTATTTCTCCGCGGTCGTCGAGGGCGTGCTGGTGCTGGGCACGGCCCTCGCGATCGGCCGCGAGGTCGCGCTGCGGTGGAATCATCCCGAACCGTTGACCCAGCCGCTGCTCGGCACCGCCTCCAACCTGGTCGCGACCGCGATGAATCTCGTCTGGTCGCGCATGCTGATCCGCTTCGGGCGGAAGTGGCGCTCGCCCGCGATCCTGGCCGGCGGCAAGCATTTGATGGCCGACGTGTGGACGTCCGCCGCCGTGCTGGTCGGGTTCGCCCTGGTCTTCGCGACCGGCGTGAACCGGCTCGACCTCGTCCTCGGAGCGCTGGTCGCGGTGAACATCATCTGGGTCGGCTTCACGATGATGCGCGATTCGGTCGGGGCTCTGATGGACCAGGCGGTCGATCCCGAGACGCTGGCGCGCATTCGCAGCGTGGTGTCCACCAATGCGGAGGGGGCGCTGGAGGCGCACGATCTGCGCACCCGCCAGGCGGGGCGGGTGACGTTCATCGAGTTCCATCTGGTCGTGCCGGAACGGATGGCGGTCGGCGACGCCCACATGATCTGCGACGCTCTGGAAGCCGCGCTGCGGGCGGAAATCGGCGAGGCGGTGATCACCATTCACGTGGAGCCGGAAGGCAAGCAGAAGCACAAGGGCGTGCTGGTGCTGTCCTGACAAGCAGCTCTACGGGGGCAGGGCGGCGATTCCGGCGAGTTTGCCGGTGCGCAATTACGCCGCGAGGTCCACGAACGCGCCGGACTGGCGCGCCCAGAGGCGGGCATAGTGGCCGCCCGACTCAAGCAGCTCCTCATGCGTGCCCTGCTCAACGATGCGGCCGCGGTCGAGCACCACCAGCCGGTCCATCCGGGCGATCGTCGAGAGGCGGTGCGCGATCGCGATCACGGTGCGGCCCTGCATCAACGACTCGAGCTGGCCCTGGATCGCCGCCTCGACTTCCGAGTCGAGCGCCGAGGTCGCCTCGTCGAGCACCAGGATCGGGGCGTCCTTCAGGATCACGCGCGCGATCGCGACGCGCTGGCGCTGGCCGCCGGAGAGCTTTACCCCGCGCTCGCCGACATGTGCCTCCAGCCCCATCCGGCCGTTCCAGTCCTCCAGCGTCTCGATGAAGTCGAGCGCCTCGGCCTGCCGGGCGGCGGCGATGATCTCCGCCTCGCTCGCGGAGGGACGCCCGTAGCGGATGTTGTCGCGGATCGAGCGGTGCAGCAGCGATGTGTCCTGCGTCACCATCGCGATTTGCGACCGCAGGCTCTCCTGCGTGACGGTCGCGATGTCCTGGCCATCGATCAGGATGCGGCCCGATTCGAGCGCGTAGAAACGGAGCAGCAGATTCACCAGGGTCGACTTGCCGGCGCCTGATCGCCCGACCAGTCCCACGCGCTCACCCGGTCGGATGTCGATGGAGAGGTCGTGCAACACGCCGCGGGTCGTGCCGTAGCCGAAGCGGACGTGCTCGAAGCGGATCACGCCTCGGCTGACCCGCAGTTCGCGCGCATCGGGGGCGTCGGGCATCTGGCGGGCGACGGCGATCGACTTCATCCCGTCCTGCACGACGCCGACATTCTCGAAGATCTGGGTGACGTTCTGCGCGACCCATCCGGCCATGTTGGCGATCTGCCAGCCGAGCGGCAGGGCCATCGCAACCGTGCCGACCTGCACCCGGCCGTGCGTCCAGGCGAGAATCGCGATGCCGCCCGTGCCCACCACCATGCACGCGTTCATCAGCGCCAGCGTCGTGCCGAATTTCGTTATCATGCGGAGCTGCTGGCGGAAGGTGCCAGTGTGAAGATCCACTGCTTCGCGGACGAAATTGTCCTCGTCGCGGGCGCGGGCGAACAGCTTGACGGTGAGAATGTTCGTGTAGCTGTCGACGACACGGCCGGTGAGCGTCGAGCGTACCTCGGACATCGTGCGCGAGCGTTCGCGCAGCCGCGGCACGAAATAGCTCAGCAGGAAGATGTAGCCGACGAACCAGCAGATGATCGGCACCGTCAGCAACGGATCGGCCGAGGCGAGGAGGGCGATCGCGCTGCCACCGTAGACGACGATGTACCATGCGGCGTTGGTGGAGGCGACAATGCTCTCGCGTAGACTCGGGCCGGTCTGCATGACGCGGTTGGCAACGCGGCCGGCGAAGTCGTTCTGGAAGAACGTCCAGCTCTGGCGGACCACATGCCAGTGGCTCTGCCAGCGCACGAGGTTGGTCATCCCCGCCGCGATCGCTTGGTTCGTGATCAGGTTCTGCGTGAACAGGGCGCCGGGACGGAGGATCAGCAGAAAAGCGGCCATGCCCAGGAGCTGCGGCCACACGTCGCGGAACAGCGTCCCCGGGTCGTGTTTGGAGACGAGCGTGACGATGCGGCCGATGATGACCGGGATCATCGCGTCGAACGCGGCGACGATCATGCCGGCGACGAACAGCGCGCCGATCAGGCCACGGACCTGGCGGGCATAATGCCAGTAGAAGCGGAGCAGGCCGCGCGCCTCGTCGCGGGTTGGCGGCACCGTCGCCGCCATCTCCGTCGGCCGGATCAGATTCTCGAAACGCTGAAACATCGTGAGTCGGTGCGCCTTCCGCGCCTCGGAAGTCAAACGGCGCTGCCGCATGGCAGCGCCGCTCATCACCCTGCGTACCTCGGAGTTAGGGGGAGTTAGGGGTAATAGACCGGCGGCGGCGCGTAGAGGGGGACCATGCCGTAGCCATAGGGGGCGGCCTGCACGCTATTGCCGTTGGCGTACATGCATTGCGTGTAGGCGATGTCGAACCGTTGCTGGATGGTGAACTGGTTGGCGTTGTTCTGGCTCGCCGCGTACGCGCCGCCGAGCCCGAGCCCGCTCGCCGCGCCGATCCCGGCGCCCGCGCCGACATTGCCGAACGCGCTCCCGATCGCGGCGCCACCGGCCGCGCCCAGCAATGTGCCGATGGCGGCGGTGCCGGCCGCCCGCTGGTTCGCCGCCTCCGCCTGTCCCGCCGTGACCTGCTGGCCGTAGCCTCGGCAGCCGGCGTCCTCCTGCTGGAATTGCGCGAACGGTTTCCCGGGCCTGGGAAGGGCGAGGACGGTCGGCGATATCGGCGGCTGGGCGCAGGCGGCAAGCGTGAGCGCCGCGGCGATTGCCGCCGCGACAGGAACTCGTGGCATGAACGATCCTCCGAAACATCGAGCCGCGATGTTACTCCCCCGGCCCGATTAGGGTAGTGGCGCCCGTTGAAACGAAGAGTGTACCGGCGTCAACGATGCCAGCCGCCGCCGCGCCAGCCGCCGCCGTGCCAGCCGCCCCAGCGGCCGCCCCAGCCGCCGCCGAAGCCGAACGCGAGGACGGGCGCGCCGAAGTACCCGTACCCCGCGTAGGGATA
>DATAPS010000472.1:0-8741 GCA_036265085.1 Acetobacteraceae bacterium
TCTGCTCCACACCGACCTGCGGCAGCGAGGCGTTCAAGTACAGCCGCTGCCCGTCCAGCCCCACCCAGGTCGAGAGCCGATACTTTGTCCCGATCACGGGATTGTTGGGCAGCGAGATGGTCGGGATTGTCAACGTTCCCGCGATCTGCACCAGCACGAGGTTCGAGTGCGCTTCGATGTAGGCGCCGCTCCAATTTAGGCTCGTCGTGATGCGCGTCTCCTGGAACGGGAGGTAGTGGGCGGGCTGCAGCTCGAGCTGCTCCGTCTCCTGCAGTTCGATGATCGGATTGAAGAATTCGAGCGGTTGGCGGAATACGCTTGCGAACAGCGCGTAGAGCTCGACGTTGGTGGGTTCGGGGCGCTCGGGGAAGCCGTAGCGCTTCAGCTCATCCGCGCCAACATTGGGATTCAGCGGGTCGAAATCCGCCGGCGTCGGGATGAATGTGATCTCCTCGTAGTCGGGCTGCTGCTCCCGCGGCGGCGGTTGCGCGGTCATGGCCAGGTCCACTCGGCAGCGGCCTCGTTGCGGGCAATCTGGAACCAGGTCTGCGGTGGTGTGGGCTTGGCGAGCAGATTCGCCGTCGAGGAAGGCGACGCCACGGAGAGCAGCGCATACACCCCGTTCGCGAGAATTACGCCCGCTTGCGTGTCGCTCGGGTAGTGCAGACCGGCGATCTCGCGGTTGCGGGCGATGCGATTCGCCAGCGTCCAGGCATCGTCGGCGAGCGTGTCCTGCAGCGGGGTGCCGTTGACGATGTCGGCGATGCCCAGCGCCATCAGGTGAGCCTGTGTCGAATGGCCGCTCGGGAATGAGGCGTGTCCGGGGATTGCGATCGGCGGCAGCAGGGCCGGGCAGATCTGCGACGGCCGCGGCCGTTGGTAATATGATTTGTAATACATCGCGACGAAGAGGCCGACCGTGTTGAGGATCATGAGCATCTTCGTCGTCGCGGGATAGGAGGTCGGGCGCGTCGTGAGGAGATTGAGGAAATAGCTGGCGCATTCGTCGGATTGCGAGAGGATTTCGCCCAGTGCATCCGGACGTTCATCTTGAGCATATTGCGCTAGCGTCAGGATCTCTGGCGCGGTGAAGTCGGCGATCGCGGCGTCGGTCCAGTTCGGCAGGTTCGCAGTGGGCGGCACCAGTTGGACCTGCGGTACCGGCATTGCGCCCGGCACGATCGGGACGTTTCGCCAGTCCTGAGCGCTAACGAGATCGTGCAGGACCAGCCAGGCGTAAAAGTCGCCCGACCAATCGCGGACCCGGAAATTGGGCACATTGACGAGCAGCGACGCGATCGGGGCGTTCGGGTTGTTCGGGCCGGTGCTGGGTACGGTGACGAACGGCAGATCGATCCGATCGGGGAAGAACCAGCCGCCGCTGATGCTGGTCGCGTTGCCGGCGCCGACGGAGCCGGCGTTCGCGCTGTTCGCGCTGTTCGCGCTGTTAGCACTGTTGGCACTCATTCAGCCGCTCCTGTTGATGTCTTCAGTGGACCTTGCATCATGCCGGCACACCGCCGCGGCGTAATCGCTCTGCAAAAAGATCAGCTACTGCGCCCGCGAGTGGAGTTCGCGCCCGGAACAAGGTAAGGCTGTATCCCGGAGAGACTGCAAGCAACAGACGTGTGACTTTTTCGGCCTCCCCGAGTTCGCCCAATGCAACCAAGCTCGCGATGAGACAGCGAAGGTTGGAGGTATTGCGGTCCGACCTGCTCGCCGACATACGACCCCAACCCGCGGCGTCCTCATAACGGCCCGACAGATAATAGGCCTGGGAGAGGTAGTGCTCGAACCAGAAAGCGTCCGCTCCGACCGGCGAAAGCCGCACGGCACGTTCCGCCCGAGCGACAGCTTGCTCGATGTCGCCGAGATAACCGCGCGTCACGCTGCTGTAGCCCCATGCCCAGGCGCAGCTTGGTCCGACTGCGATCGCCCGTTCGAGATACGCATCGGCAGCGCGATAGTCGTGGTGCACATAAGACTGGAAATGGCCGAAGACGGCGATAGCAAACGCATCGTTGCGGTCGCGATCGAGCGCCGCCTGAGCGGCTTGTTCTGCCGCCGCGCGCGCGGCGCTCTCGTCGCTGTCCCAGCCCTGAGCGATCAGATGCATGAGAAGCGCGGCGAGGTGTGCGTGCGCGAGGGGGAAGAAGCGATCGCAGGCGATCGCTTCTTCAAGCAGGCGCTGCGCGGCCCGGAGCGAATCACGGTCCATATGCTGCATGCGATCGAGCGCTTGGAGCGTGAGGTCGTACGCCGTCATATTTTCCGGCTGCTTGCGAAGCGCGCGATGCAGTTCGCGCTCGCGCAGATGCGGAGCGACGGCGGTGGCGACGCGGATCGCGATGCGATCCTGCAAGTCGAACAGTTCCGACATGTTGCCGTCGAAACGGTCCGCCCAGATCACCTGCCCGGCCGGCGCCTCGGCGAGTTCGACGCCGATGCGCAGCGCGTCGCCCGCGCGGCGAACGCTGCCGTGGACGACGTAGCGCACGTCGAGCTCGTGGGATATGCGGCGTAGATCGAGGGGCGTGCCCGCGAACACGTGGCTCGAGCTGCGGGCGATGACGAGCAGGTCCTTGAGGACGCCGAGGGAGCGTATGATGTCGTCGACCATGCCTTCGGCGAAATAAGCATCGGCCTGGTCCTGCTGCAGCGTGCGGAACGGCAAGACCGCGAGCGAGGCGCGATACTCCGCGGCGGCCTCGGGCGCGGCGGACGGGAGCGCGCGAGGCAGCGCGGGCATTCCAGCCCAGTCGCGGCACGCCTCGGGCGAGATGCGGTAGATCGCGACCGGTTCGCGGATGTTTTTGAGCTTCTGCGCACCGGCGGCCTGAAAACGGGCCACGACGATGCGGTGGACCTGGTCATAGAATCCCGCAGACAGGCAAATGCCGCCGGGATCGGCGATCGCCTCGAGCCGCGCGGCGATGTTGACGGTGTGGCCGCCGGTGCGGCTGCGTTGGGTGATGATCTCGCCGACGTTCAGCCCGATGCGGAATTCGAGGCGGCGGCTGGCGTCGCCGCCGGCGTTGCGCTTGGCGACGTCGGCCTGAATGCGCAGCGCGCATTTCAATGCTTCCACCGCACTCGGGAATTCGGCCATCAAGCCATCCCCGGCGAAGGTGAAGATGCGGCCGTGCGACTTCTCGATTTCCCGGCGCACGCGGTCCATCACGTCGCCGACGCGGGCGTGCGTGTCCTCCTCGGCTTCCGCCATCAGTGCGCTGTAGCTCTTGATATCGGCGCCGAGCACGGCGGCGAGCCGCCGCTCGGTGCGCGGCGCGCCGGCCGCGCGCTGTGGCTCTCCGCGGTAGTCCCCGCCGATCATCATTCCCCCGGCGTACACCCGCCAGGACGACGGGATCCGCGCGTCATCGCGCCAATCCTGGAGACGCGCCGACACACGCGGCGTCACAGGCTGGCGAACGTGTGGTTCCGCAACCATAGATCGCGTCCTCTCCAATGGGCAATGAGGCGGTGGCGATCGTCCGTCCCATGTAGAGGCGGCGGCCGAGAGCGGCAGTGAACAGGTTCACACGTTCGCCCGCTCCGGGAATCTACGTAAGAAAAATGTCCTTGCCCAAATGCCCCGGTTCGCCGTAAACCTCCGGCCATGATCGAGGCCTAGCGCGCAAATGACGCGCTCGCGGCCTCCTCCGATCCTTCACTCGACGCACACCGCTCACCCAACCCTCTCCCTCGCGCCGCGAGGAGAGGGCGTTTGTCGTTGTCTGCGCAAGGGGCCTCATGTTCGCAACCATCTGCAGCGCGATCCCGGCCGATCCGGATTACCCGGAGCGGACGCGGCGGCTCGACGTGCTCGGGCGGGTGCTCGACGGCACGCTCTATGACGCGCTGTCCTACGAGTTTCACGAAGAGCGCGGGGCGGGCGGCGAATACATTCCGCTGCGCGATCGGCGACCGAGCGTGCGGTATCCGCTGGCGCGGATCGTCGTGGACGATAGCGTGGCGCTGGTGTTCAGCGACGGGCACTTTCCCGCGATCGGATGCGCGGATGCCGGCGTGCGGGCGGCGCTCGCCGATATCGCCGACGAGAGCGGCCTCAATCAGGTGATAGCGGAAGCGGCGCTGCGCGGCAGCGTCGGGTCGGTCGCGATCCTGCTGCGGGTGCTGAGCGGGCGGGTGTTCTTTCGCGTGCTGCCGAGCCTCTATCTGACGCCGGTGTACGAGGCGCAGGCGCCGGACACGTTGGCGCGGGTGACCGAGCGCTACAAGGTGCGCGGGTCGGTGCTGGCGGCCCAAGGCTACGAGATCGCCGATCCGCAGGCGCTTCATTGGTTCCAGCGGGTGTGGGACGCGGAGCGGGAAGTGTGGTTCGTCCCGCAAGCGGTGGGTGCTGCCGGTGCGCTGGAGATCGACGAAGCGCGCAGCGTGACGCACGGGCTCGGCTTCGTGCCGATCGTGTGGGTGCGCAACCTGCCCGGCGGCGACGATGTCGATGGCGCCTGCACCTTTCGCGCGGCGGTCGAGACGTCGATCGAGATCGACTATCAGCTCAGCCAAGCAGGGCGGGGGCTCAAATATTCCTCCGATCCGACGCTGCTGATCCGCGAGCCTGCGGGCGTGGACGGCGAGATCGTGCGCGGCGCGAACGCGCTGGTCGTGTCCGAGCGGGGCGACGCGAAGCTGCTGGAGATCAACGGCACGGCGGCGGCTGCGGTGATCGATTATGTCCGCACACTGCGCGAGATGGCGCTGGAGGGCGTGCACGGGAACCGCGCGAGCGCGGACCGACTGACCGCACCGCAATCCGGCCGCGCGATGGAGATGATGAACCAGGGGCTGGTGTGGCTCGCGGACAATCTGCGGGTCAGCTACGGCGGCGCGCTGTTGGCGCTGGCACGGATGGTTCTTCGGGCGGGGGCGAAATATGCGCTGACCGCGTTCGGTGAGCCGGTCGGGCCGCTCGATCCGACGGTGCGCCTGACATTGGCCTGGCCGCGCTGGTACGCGCCGACGGCACAGGACACGCAGGCTGATGTGCAGAGCCTGACGGCGCTGGTGGGCGCGCGGCTGCTCTCGCGCGCGGCGGCGGTGCGCGCGGTCGCGGAGCGGTTTGCGGTGGATGACATCGCGGCCGAGCTGGAACGGCTCGGCGGGGAACACGATTCCGAAACGACAACGGACGAGGACGCATGAGCGAGGCAGTGGAGCCCGCGCCCGACGCGGCGCTGACGACGGATGAGGCCGCGCGTGCGGCCGTGTTGGAGCGGCGCCTCGCAGAGCTGGAGGCGACACTGAATGCGCGGCTCGTGCGGGCCGAGCTGAAGGCGGAGGCGGTGCGGCACGGGATGGTCGATCTCGACGGCCTGAAGCTCGTCGATCCCGCCGCAGTGACGATCGACGAGGCCGGCGAGGTGCGCGGGGCTGCCGCGCTGATGCGGGAGCTGAAGCGGGCGAAGCCGTGGCTGTTCGGCGGCGCGAGCACGTCGAGCGCCGCTTCGCCGCCGCCGGCGCAAGCGCCGAAGCTGCGGATGGCGTCGGAGATGTCGCACGACGAGTGGCAGGCGGCGCGGGCGTCGTTGCTGCAGCGGCGTTAGTTTTTCTCACGCACCGGCGATATCGGTGCGGTGTCGCGATGGCGGGTCGAGACCCGCCCTACTGTGAACCGATAGCGGAGAGCGAGCAGAGATGGGTATCCAGAACTTCCCGGCGGCGCTGCAGCCGATCATCCAGCAGGGCTTCCTCGAGCGCGAGTTCGAGCAGGCGATGCACAGCAAGCTCGGCTACCGCGCTTGCGCCGACCGCGAGGAATTCGCCGTCGGCATCGGCGAGACGCTGACCAAGACGCGTGCGGGATTGCGGCCCTCGATGACGACGCCGCTCGTGGCGGCGACCAACACCAATCTCGACAACGGCCTGGTGCCGCAGAGCTTCGCGGTCGAGCAATACACGATCACGCTGAACCATTATGCCGCGACCACCGACCTCAACATGGTGACCAGCCGTGCGGGGATCGCGTCGCTGTTCCTGCTGAATGCGGCGCTGAATGGGGAGCAGGCGGCGCGCTCGCTCGACGAGTTGGCGCGGAATGCGCTGTACAGTCCGTATTACGGCGGCAACACGCGCGTCCGGACAACGCTCCTCAGCGCCGGTCCCGCGCTCGCGGTGGATGACGTGCGCGGGTTCCAGACCGTGTTCGTCAATGGCGTGCAGACGCCGGTTGGCGCCAGTGCGTCGATGACGGTCAACGTCGGAGCGAACAGCTACACGCTCGTCGGCGTGTCTGTTGACGCCACCAACAATTCCACCGCGTTCACGACCGGCGGAATCTCGGGGGTGCTGACATTCAACGGCAACGTCACCACCACCGACGGCACCATCGGCAACACCGTGACGGCCTCCACGGCCAGCGCGATCGTGCGGCCGAACGGGCGCACCAATACCTGGCAGCTGCAGGCGGGCGATCAGCTCGACATGTCGACGTTGCTCAACGCGGTCGCAATTCTACGGCAGAACGCGGTTCCCGAGATCGACGGGGTGTTCAACTGCTATCTCGATCCGGTGTCGGCACGGCAGCTCTTTGCCGACCAGGCGTTCCGGCAGTTGTTCCAGGGTGCCACGTCGGCGAACCAAGTGTTCAAGCGCGGCATGATCAGCGACTTCCTGGGCCTGCGCTTCATCCCGACCACCGAAGCCGTGGTGCAGAGTCAAACGCCGGTCGCGGGCACGGTCGTGCGGCGGCCGATCGTGTGCGGCAAGGGTGCGCTGATCGAGGGCGATTTCGCGGGCATGGCGCATAGCGACGTCGCGCCGAAGGACAGCATCATCAGCGTGATCGACGGCGTGTGCATGGTGACCCGCGAGCCGGTCGACCGGCTGCAGCAGATCATTGCGCAGAGCTGGTACTGGATCGGCGGGTTCTGTGCGCCGAGCGACACGACAACCACGCCGTCGAATGTGCCGACCGCGACGAATGCCGCGTTCAAGCGGGCGGTGATGATCGAGCATCTCGGGTGACGGCGTAGGGCGGGCCTTGGCCCGCCGCTTCAGTATGGCGGCAACGGCGGACCGAAGTCCGCCCTACGGTGGTTTGCTGACATGTTCACCGACTGCGAGAAGACCGACATCCGCCGCCACTGCGGTTATCCGGCCGTGGGTACGGGGGCGGACGGGTTCCAGAACTGGCGATTCTATCAGGCGTACGGGCTGATGGAATACCGCCTGCTGCGGATGAGCGGTCCGGAGGAGGCGGTAGTTCGCGGGTATCTCGCGACACTCGCGACTCTGGAGGCGGCGGTTCCCGCCGCAGGGACGACGCTCGACACCGCCGAGGCGGCGACGTGGACGCGCAACGCGGCGGAGCTCTCGGAGCGGACGCGGCTGTTCGACGACTGGCGGCGCCGGCTGTGCGGGTTCATCGGCGTGCCGCCAGGGCCCGCGCTGGCGGGCTCGACGGCCTCCGTTCGGCTGGTGGTCTGATGGACGGCGTTCAGCTGCAGGATCTGATCCGGCGCGGCAACGGGCGCGCGGCGGTGATCGCAGGCGACTGGTGCGACGCGTACCGGCCCCGGGGCGTGAGCAAACCACTCGCGCGAATCAACAGATTCATCAAATTGCCGGCGGTGTTCACGCGGCCGGGCGGCCGTGCGTCGCTCGGTTATGGCGAGCCGGTTTGGGCCGGCGTGTTCGACGCGGCTTACACGAAGCCGGGCGACTACCTCGTGCGTGCGGGCGACAACGTGACCTGGTTCGTCGCGGCGCAGGAAAAGCTGCTGCCGGTTGTGTGCGTGCGGACCAACCGCGTCGTGGGGTTCGCGCGGCCGGGGGCGCCGAGTGCCGCGGGGGTGAATTCGTATGGCGGCGTGAGCGCGGCCACCGCGGTATTGCTGTGCGCCGGATGGCCCGCGAGCGTGCTGACCTCGGGCACGCGCGGCGTCGACTCGGCGCAGTTGCCGGCGGACGGGAAGCCGGGGGCGTGGACGGTGCTGCTGCCCACGATCGCGGGCGTGGTGTTTGCGCCAGGGGACCTGATGACGGACGACCTCGGGCGTACCGGCGTGATCTCGACGGCGGAGCTGTCCGCGCTCGGCTGGCGGCTGCTAGTGCGGCAAACGACCACGTAGGGCGGGGGCATGGCCGATCAGTCCGATGTCGAGACGGCGCTCGCTGCGCTCGTTTCCGCCACGCTGTATCCGAACGGCGCAGCCGCGGCGAGTGTCGTCGGCTCGACGGTACGAATCTACCGTGGGTGGCCGAATCAGACCGCGCTCAACGCGGATCTCGCGAACGGCGTGGTGAACGTGACGGTGTTCCCCGAGGTTGGGCATCAGCGGAACACGACACGCTTTCCGCCGGACTATGTCATTCCAATACCGGCGGTGCCGACGCTGGCCGTCACCTGTGCCGGCACGACGGCGACGTTCGCGGGGTCGGCGGCGGCGGGGCAACTCGCCGGGCTTTTGGCGAACAATGTCGCCGCGGTGCATCGGACGGCGACGGGCGATACGCCGGAGATGGTGGCGGCGGTGCTGGCGACGCGGTTGGCGACGATGATGCCCGCGAGTGCGGCGGGTGCGGTGGTGACGGTGGCGGGCGCCTGGCGGCTGATTGGGCGCGTCGTCGCCGATCAGCCGGCGCTGATGGAGGCGCGCCGGCAGCAGCAGGGATTTCGGATCACCTGCTGGTGTCCCGATCCGGCGACGCGCGACGCCTGCGCGGTCGCGATCGATACGGCGCTGGCGCAGGTGACGTTTCTGACACTGGCAGACGGG
>DATAPS010000473.1:0-14635 GCA_036265085.1 Acetobacteraceae bacterium
GCCACCGCTCCGGCGCCGCTGCCGCTTACCATCAAGGTGTTCGCCAATGGCGGCGCCATCCCGCAGACCGTCGCAGGCCTCGCCGCGCGCGTCGAGCAGACGATCAACGGCAGCCTCGCGGTCAACTGGCCCGGTGCGGCGGTGCGCTGTGCGGCGGTGGACGCAGGCGGCGGCAATCTGGCGATCCGCATCGTCGGCTTCCTGCCCGGCCACAACGACGCCGTGCTCAGCATCGCTGCACCCGCCGGTCCGCTGAAGGACGCCGCGACGCCGCTCGGGCTGGCGGCGCTGGCGAACACCAACGTCGCGCACTACACGTTGGGCACTGGCAACGCCTTCGGCGCGCAGACCGCGTCGGCGCTGGGCACCGACGGCACCGGCCTGCCCGGCGCCACACAGCTCGTCGGCGACGAGATCTCGTTCACCGGCATCTACGCGCTGCGCAAGGTCGATCTGTTCAACCTGCTGAGCATCCCCGACGCAACGCGCGCCGCGCCGGGGAATCCGAACGCGCTCGACCCGGCGATCGGCAACTCGAACAACGTCTACGGCCCGGCGATCAGCCTGTGCCGCGAGTCACGCGCCATGCTTCTGGTCGATCCGCCGCCATCGGTGCGAGACGTAAGCTCCGCGGTTGACTGGAAGACAACTGGCCTCACCGTGCACCAGGAGAACGGCGCGGCCTATTTCCCGCGGCTGATCCTGCCCGATCCGGCGAACAAGTTTCAGCCGCGCAAGTTCGCGCCCTCCGGCGTGGTGGCGGGCCTCTATTCGCGGATCGACGGCACGCGCGGCGTCTGGAAGGCGCCCGCCGGCACAGAGGCGACGCTCACCGGCGTGCAGGGCGTGGTCTACAAGCTGAGCGATCCCGAGAACGGCGTGCTCAACCCGCTCGGGCTCAACTGCTTCCGCATCTTCCCGATCTACGGCGCGGTGGCGTGGGGCGCCCGTACCCTCGTGGGCGCGGACGCCGAGGCCAACCAGTGGAAATATGTGCCCGTGCGCCGCCTCGCGCTCTACATCGAGGAGAGCCTCTACCGTGGCACCAAGTGGGCCGTGTTCGAGCCCAACGACGAGCCGCTGTGGTCGCAGCTCCGGCTCAACATCGGCTCGTTCATGCACGACCTGTTCCGCCGCGGTGCGTTTCAGGGCAGCACGCCGAAGGACGCCTATCTGGTCAAGTGCGACAAGGACACTACGACGCAGAACGACATCGACCGCGGCGTCGTCAACGTCCTGGTGGGCTTCGCCCCGCTCAAGCCGGCGGAGTTCGTGATCATCCAGATCCAGCAACTCGCCGGTCAGCTGCAGACCTGACGCGGCCTTTTGCAACAGCAGCGAGTTCGGAGGAACAGACGTCATGGCGGAGTTCGTCGTCAATCCCCAGCGTCACGATCCCTACAAGAACTTCAACGTCCTGGTGCGTTGGGACGGCAAGGTCGTCGCCGGGATCAGCAAGGTCTCTGCGCTGAAGCGCACCACCGAGGTGGTGAAGCACCGCGAGGGCGGCGATCCGAGCACTAGCCGCAAGTCGCCCGGACGCACCGAGTTCGACGCGATCACGCTCGAGCGCGGCGTGACGCACGATCTCGAGTTCGAGCGATGGGCGAGCAAGGTCTGGCAGCTCCAGGCGTCGCTCGGCAGCGAGGTTTCGCTCGCGGATTTCCGCAAGGACATCTTCATCGACTTTCTCAACGAGGCCGGCCAGCTCGCGATCTCGTACCATGTCTTCCGCTGCTGGGTCTCCGAGTATCAGGCGCTGCCCGATCTCGACGCCAACGCCAACGCCGTCGCAATCCAGCACATCAAGCTTGAGAACGAGGGCTGGCAGCGCGATTTGGCCGTGGTCGAGCCGAGCGAACCGACGCTGACGCCGGCGTAACAGCGCCGCCATGCAACACGACGTCGATCCCGTTGGCATCCCGTGCCCGCTGTCGGGCGCGGCGCTGCTCGCCGCGTGGGAGCGCGGCAGCGCCGCGCCGCCCCCCGATCGCCCGCTCGCCCTGCTGCACGCCGCCGGTCTCGCCGAGACCGAGGCTGCGGCGCTGCCGCTGGCGGCGCGCGATCTCGCGCTTTTGAGCCTGCATACGCGCGGCTTCGGCGCGACGCTGATCTCGTTCGCAGCGTGCGAGGCGTGCGGCGATCGGCTCGAGTTCACGCTGCCCGCGGACGCCGTCGCGGCGACGTTGCGCGCCGCCGAGCCGGCCTGCACGCTTGCGCACGAGGGCGGCACGCTCCGGCTGCGCATGGCGACCGCGCGCGACGTTGCCGACGCCGCCGCGGCGACCGATCTCGACGCGGCGCGGCGGCTGCTGCTCGCGCGCTGCGCCGAGGCGACCGACACCGCATTGCCCGCGGATCTGCGCGACGCCGCCCTGGCGCGGCTCGAGGCAATGCACGAGACGGCGGAAATCTCGCTCGCGCTCGCCTGTCCCGCCTGCGGCGCGCGGCTGGCGATCCAGTTCGACATCGCGAGTTTCCTCTGGGCCGAGATCCGTCACGCGGCGCGCCGCTTGCTCGACGAGGTGCACGAACTCGCCTGGGCCTACGGTTGGCCGGAGGATGCCATCCTCGCGATGAGTGCGGCGCGCCGGCTGGCCTATCTCCACCGGGTGCGCGGATGAGCGGCAGCCTCGCCCGCCTCGTACTGCGCGCGCAAGGCCGGCTGCCCGTCGCCGAACCGCTGCTGCCCTCCCGCTACGCGCCCGCCGGACCGGCCGAGCCGCCGGCGGCGGCGGAACCGGGGTGGCCCGATCCGGCGATTGTCCCCGCCCAACCCCCGTCACCGTCGCCCCCGGCCGCCACCGTCCCGCCGCTTGCTCCCGCACGGCCCCCGTCGCCGCGCCCCGAGACCGAGGACGCCCCCGCGCCGCCCGCGCCCGTCGTCACGTCCGCTTCCATCCGGCCGGCGCCGTCGCCTCCGCCGACACCCTTCGAGGAGCGTCCGATTCGCGTCGAGGCGGTCCGTCCCGCTCCCGCCATCGCGCCCGCATCCACCCGGCCGGATGGGCGGGAACCCGCTCCGGCGACAGCCTCCGCGCCTCCGCAGACCGCCGGGGAGCGGTATTCCGCCGAGCGCGCCGAACCCCCGTTCGTGGTCGCTCGCAGGACGACGCTTGCAACGCCACCCACCGAGGCTCGGACGGATCGCGCCATCCGCGCCGCCATGCGCGCGCCGGACGTGCACATCAGCATCGGTCGCGTGGAGGTACACGCTGCTCCCGCGCCGCCGGCCCCGGTGCGCCGCGGCCCCGCGCGCCAGCCCGCGCGGTCGCTCGCGGACTACCTGACCCAACGAGGGGCCGAGCGACGGTGAGCGACTTCCTCGCCGTTGCCGGGGTTACCGCCGTGCTGCGCTGGATGCTGCGCGACGCGATCTCCGGCAGCGGGGTCGACACGGCGGTCGGCGGCGCCCCAACGATCACCGCGTTCCCGCCCGACCGCATCGTGGTCGGGACCACGGAGACCGCGCAGGTCAATCTCTTCATGTACCACGTCGGGTTCAACGTCGGCTGGCGCAACGTCGACCGGCCGGAGCGCGACGCGGCGGGCCGGCGGCTCACCTCACCACCGCTCTCGCTCGACCTCAATTTCCTGGTCTCCGCCTATGGCCCGAACGAGATGGACGGCGAGATCCTACTCGGCTGGGCGATGCAGATCCTGCACGATCAGCCGGTGCTGAGCCGCAACCTGGTGCAGACCGCGCTCACCGCCACGCGCACGCAGATCGGCGCCACGGCCGAGATGCAGGCGGTCGGGCTCTCCACGCTGGCCGACCAGGCGGAGCTCATAAAGATCTCGCCGCAGTCGCTGTCCACGGAGGAGGTCTACCGGCTCTGGCCTGCATTCAACGCGCACTACCGCGCCACGGCGGCCTATCTCGCGACCGTCGTGCTGATCCAGCGCCAGCGGCCGGTGCGCGCCGCGTTGCCGGTACAGATGCGCAACATCCTCGTGCAGCCGATGGAGCGCCCAGTGATCGAGGATGTCTCGCCCGCGATGGTCGCGACGGGCGAGCAGCTCGTCATCACTGGCCGGCATTTCGTCGGCGACAGCGCCGCCGACACGTGGGTCACCTTCGACGACGGCACAGCGGTGGCGCCCGACCTGGTACGGGACGGGGCGATCCGTGTGACCATCCCGCCCGGGCTGCTGGCCGGCGTGCGCGGCGTGCAGATCACCCGCAACGTGCGCTTCGGCGCGCCCCCCGGGCCGCCACACACCGGCTTTCAGTCCAACCTTTCGAGCTTCATGCTGCTGCCGACGATCGTGGCCCCGCCTGCCGTGACGCAGATCGGCACGACGCTTACTCTCACGCTGAACCCGCCGGTCGGCCGGCGGCAGCGCGCGGCGGTGCTGATCGGAGGCCAGTCGGTCGAGCTCGACCCGCGCCCGATCGCCACCCCGGACCCCGCGCCGACGCTCGACTTTCCGATCCCCGCCGACTTCGCGCCGGTGCCGGCGCCCGGCGCCACGCTCAGTGTGCGGATCGAGGGCGCGGAAAGCCGCATCACGGCGAACCCCGCGCCGCCGCCGGCCCCGCCCTACCTGCCGCTGATTGTGGTGAACCCGTGAGGATGCAGCCGGCGTCCTGGCAGGCGGCCAACCAGACGGCGCTGGTCGCGGCGCTGCGTCCCGTCTACGCGGCCCTGTGCCGCCATGCCGGAAAGCCCGCGCCGCCCGAGCCTGCTTCCCCGTCCGCCCTGCCGCTCGACCCGCCGGCGGCGCTCGACACGCTGGTCGAGACCTTCGCGCTGACGTCGTTCGAGCGCGCGGTGCTGCTGCTCTGCGCCGGGGTGGAGCTGGAGGGACGCTTCGCCGAGGCGTGCGCCACCGCGCTCGGCGATGTGCGCAAGAGCCCTGCCACGTTCGGCCTCGCATTGGCTGCGCTCCCCGAGGCGCACTGGAGCGCGCTCTCGCGCGACCGCCCGCTGCGCTACTGGCGGCTGGTGGAGTTGTTGCCGGGCGAGACGCTGGCGAGCAGCCCGCTGCGCATCGACGAGCGCATTCTGCATTGGCTCGCCGGCATCGAGAGCAGCGACGAACGCTTTGACGGCCTCATCGCCCCGATGCCGCCGGAACCGTGGCTGCCGGCTTGGCTCGCCGGGGCCGCGCAATCGGCGTCGCGCGCGCTCGCCGCACCCGCCAGCCGCGTGCTGTTGACCGGCCGGAGTGCCGCGGACCGGGCGCTGGCGGCGGAGGCGGCGCTGCGCCTTGCCGGGATGCGTCCCGCGCTGCTGCGCGCCTCGGACATTCCCGCTGCGGGGGCGGCGCACGAGGCGCTGGCGCGGCAGTGGACGCGCGAGGCGCGGCTCGTACGCGCCGGGCTTTGCGTGCGACTCTCGGATGCCGCCGAGGCGCCACCGCTGATCGCCTTCCTCGCTCGCGTCGACGCGCCGGTGCTCGTCGAGGCCGACGAGGCCGCGGCGCCGGAGGGTTTCGCGGCGGTGCGCGTCACGGTCCCGGCGCCCGCCGCGGCCGAGCGGCGGCAAGTCTGGGCCGAGAGCGTTGGCCCGTTCGCCGCGCGGATGAACGGTGCGCTGGATGCGATCGCCGATCAGTTCGGCCTCGACACCCCGGCCATCCGCTCGGCCGGCGCGACACTCGCGCTGCTCGACCCGGACGCCGACGACAACGTGCTCGGCCGCACTGCGTGGCGCATTGGCCGAGAGCACGGCCGGCGCGCGATGGACCAGCTCGCGCGCCGCATCGAGCCGCGGGCAGAGTGGGACAGCCTCGTGCTGCCCGAAGCGCAGACACGCATCCTGCGGCAGATCGCGGCGCACGTGCGCCACCGCGCCACCGTGCTCGACCGCTGGGGGTTCGCCGCCCGGTACTCACGCGGCCTCGGCCTCACCGCGCTGTTCGCGGGCGCCAGTGGCACGGGAAAGACCATGGCGGCCGAGGTGCTAGCGCACGCGCTCGACCTCGACCTCTATCAGATCGACCTCGCCGGGCTGGTCAGCAAATACATCGGCGAGACCGAGAAGAATCTTCGGCGCGTGTTCGACGCCGCCGAGGACAGCGGCGCCATTCTGCTGTTCGATGAGGCGGACGCGCTCTTCGGCAAGCGCTCCGAGGTCAAGGACAGCCACGACCGCTACGCCAACCTCGAGGTCAGCTACCTGTTGCAGCGTATGGAGGCGTATCGCGGCTTGGCGATCCTCACCACCAACATGCGCCACGCGATCGACACGGCGTTCCTGCGCCGCATCCGCTTCGTCGTGGAGTTTCCCTTCCCCGACGCGACCGAGCGCGCGCGCATCTGGCAGCGGGTGTTCCCGCCCGAGACGCCGACGCGCGGCCTCGACAGCGCGCGCCTGGCGCAGCTCGGCGTCGCCGGCGGGGTGATCCGCAACATCGCTATGCACGCGGCCTTCCTCGCCGCCGACGCGGCCGAGCCGGTGAGCATGACGCATTTGCTGGCCGCTGCGCGCACCGAATACGGCAAGCTCGAAAAGCCGCTGGGCCGCGCTGAGACGGAGGGATGGGAATGACCGATGCGGGAGCCGCCGCGCGTCGTCGCGGTCGTTTTCCCGCCGCCGAGACGGCGGCACGCGCGGTGCATGTGCATATCGACCGGCTCGTGCTGCACGGCGTCGCGACGGCGGATGCACCGCGTCTGGCCGCTGGGCTGGAACGCGAGCTCGCCGCGCGCGCCGTAGAACCAAGCGCGCATTTCGAGGCGCTGGAGGCCGCGCGCCTGCCGCCGTCGCGCATCGCCGCGGGCCGCGCGCCGGAGCAGACCGGCCGCACCGCCGCCAACGCCGTGTGGTCCGCACTTGCCGCACCGCTTGCCGTACCCGGAGACAGACGATGACCGCGCCGATCTCGCCACGGCTGATGAAGGGCGGCATCGTCACCCTCGATCCGGACACGGGCATCCCGCGCGGCACCATCGCGCTGCAGTACAATCCCGACACACTGACGCGCAAGCTGCAGCCGCAGGCGGTCGGCGACCAGCCGGACCGCTCGGAGATCCTGCGGCTGAAGGGGCCGCCGATCGAGACGATCAGCGTCGCCGCCGAGATCGACGCGACCGACCAGCTCGCCGCCTCCGATCCGGTGGCGCTCACGCTCGGCATCCAGCCGCAACTGGCGGCGCTCGAGATGCTGGTCTATCCCTCGAGCATCGACCTCATCATCAACGAGGCGCTGACCCTGCTTGGCACCATCGAGATCCTGCCGATGCAGTCCCCGCTCGCGGTGTTCGTCTGGAGCGCGACGCGCATCACCCCGGTGCTCATCACCTCGCTCGACATCACGGAGGAGGCGTTCGATCCCAACCTCAACCCGATTCGCGCTAAGGTCTCGCTGGAGATGCGGGTGCTCAACGTGAACGACACCGGCTTCCTCAATCCGGCGGGCGCGCTCTACATGATCTACCAGATCGAGAAGGAGGCGCTCGCCCTCTCCAACGCCATCCAGGCGGCCGGCAGCATCGCCGCCAGCCTGTCGGTGACGCTGTGACCAGCCCGATCGACAATTTCGTCGCGGGCGGCGGCACCAGCGGCGCGCTGGTGCAGCAGAACAGCCGCTACTATGGCCTAGGCACCGCGACCGTCGCGCGCCCCGACGGCACCGAGATCCGTTACCTGAACCGCCGCATCATCCCGCAGCCCGACCAATATGCGACGATGCGGCAATACGTCGTGGTGCAGGGCGACCGCATCGACATGGTCGCCAACGCGCAGATGGGCGATCCGCTGCTATTCTGGATCCTGTGCGACGCCAACGCCGCCTCCGACCCCGACGCGCTGGTGGCCGAGCCCGGCCGCGTGCTGCGCATCACCCTGCCGGCCGGCATCGGCGCGGCGGGCGGCGCACGTGGCTAGCGGGATCTATCTCACGTTGCTGGTCGGGCCGGTGGTGGCGCTGCCGGCACCGAAGCCGATCATGGACGCGCTAACCTCCGTCGAGGTGACCACCAGCGCCACCGGGCGCAGCGGTTTCCGACTGTCGTTTACACTCAGCGACCGCTCGCTGCTGCAGACGCTGTTCCTGCTCGCCCCGCCCGCCGTCGAGCTGCGCGTCGTCATCATGGTGACGGTGAACAACATCCCGCAGGTGCTGATGGACGGCGTGATGCGCCACCACGAGACGCAGCCCTCGTCGGGCTCCGGCCACTCCACCATTACCATCATGGGCGAGGACCTGACCGCGGTGATGGACCTGCTGCCCATGGACGGGCTGCCGTATCCGTTCATGCCGGCCGAGGTGCGGGTGGCGGCGATCGTCGCGAAGTACGCGATGTATGGCGTCATCCCGGAGATCGTGCCGAGCCTGATCACCGACGCGCCCATCCCGGTGGACCGCATCCCGGCGCATGACGGCACGGATTTCGTCTACGTCACCCGGCTCGCGACCGAGAACGGCTACGTGTTCTATCTCGATCCCGGGCCACTGCCTGGTGTGAGCCGCGCATACTGGGGGCCGCGGGTGAAGTTCGGCATCCCGCAGCCGGCGCTCAACGTCAACATGGATACCTGGACCAACGTGGAGCAGCTCAGCTTTCGCTACGAGCCGAGCAAGGCGACGCTGCCGATCGTGTTCATCCAGGACGAGACGACGCACGTCCCGATCCCGATCCCGATCCCGCCCGTCACACCGCTGAACCCGCCGCTCGGCGTGGTTGTTCCGCCACCCACGCGGTTCGAGTTCCTGGACGACACGGCGAAGCTGCAGCCCGGCCAAGCGCTGATGATGGGCATGGCGCGGGCCTCGGCCAACGCCGACGTGGTGACCGGCAGCGGCTCGCTCGATGTGCTGCGTTACGGACGGGCGCTGCAGGCGCGCGGGCTGGTGGGCGTTCGCGGCGCCGGCCCCGCGTTCGACGGGCTGCACTACGTCGACAGCGTCACGCACAGCATGTCGCACGGCCAGTACAAGCAAAGCTTCACGCTGACACGCAACGCGCTGATCTCCAACACGCCAGTGGTTCCGACTTTCGGCTTCTGAGAAGTTCGACAGGATATGCGATGAAGTATTACGGCAAATATCGCGGCACGGTCTTCAACAACATCGATCCCGAGCAGCGCGGGCGGCTCCAGGCGATCGTGCCGGATGTCACAAAAGCGTTCCCGACCAACTGGGCGCATCCCTGCGTGGCGATGGCTGGGCCGCAGTGCGGGCACGTCTCGGTGCCGCCGCTCGGGGCGGCCGTGTGGATCGAGTTCGAGCAGGGCGAGCGCGACCACCCGATCTGGACGGGCTGCTTCTGGGGATCGGCGGCTGAGGTGCCGGCGCTGTCGCTGGCCACGCCACCGGGGCTGCAGGCCATCGTGCTGCAGACCATCGGCCAGAATACGCTGTCGATCAGCGATATGCCGGGCCCGACCGGCGGCATCCTTCTCAAGTCGACGACGGGCGCGACCATTTCGATCAACGAGCTCGGAATCATCCTCAACAACGGCCAGGGCGCCAGCATCGTCATGGGGCCGGGGCCGCTGATCACCATCAACCAGGGCGCGCTCACGGTCGTGAGCTGAGGCGCGCGGCGACGGGGAGGCGGCGATGCCGGGCTTCTTGCTGCAAGTGGGTGCGACGGTGATCTGCGCGCATGGCGGCCAAGCGCAGCCGACCGTGCCCAATCCGCGCATTCTGTTGTCGGGCGCGCCCTCGGTGACGCTCGCCGCGCCCTGGGTCATCGCCGGCTGCCCGTTCGTGCCGGTCGCGCCGTTGCCGTGCGTGACCGCGCAATGGCTTGTCGGAACCACGCGTGTTTTTTCCAACGGCCAGCCGCTGCTGGTGCAGAGCAGCCAAGCGATCTGCGCGCCGACCGGCGCGCCGCTGCTGCCGCTCGCGATGCAGACACGCGTCGTGGCGATGTGAGGGCGCATGGATCTCGCCTTTCCCTTCGGCTTCGACCGCGCCGGGCGCACCGCTTCGGCCGCCGATCAGGACCGGCACATCCGTGACCTCATCGAGCAGGTACTGCTGACCGCGCCCGGCGAGCGGGTCAACCGGCCGACGTTCGGGACCGGCACCGCGCAGCTCGTGTTCGCGCCCAACAGCGACACGCTGGCGATGGCGCAGCAGAAGCTGATCCAGGCCGGACTGCAGCAATGGCTGTCCGATCTGATCCAGGTGCAGTCCGTCACCGTCGAGAACAATGACGCGACCTTGCTCATCACCGTGCAGTACACCGTGATCCAGACGCAGCGCGTGCAGGCGGCGCAGTTCGTCGTCGGGGGAACCGCGCAATGAAAGACGTCGGCGGAGCCGCACGAGCATGAGCGACACGAGCGCGATGACTGCATCGGCGCCGATGGTGTATTTCTGCGCCCAGCGCAACCGGCGGACCCTGGTGCTGGCCACCCCGCCGCTCAACGGCATCGACTATCTCGAAGCGGCCGACGCGGCCGACCAGACAGTGCTGCTGCTCACCTTCCTGCGCGACCCCGCGCCGCTCGGGCTCGGTCCGGCGCAGATCGTCATCGCCGGCGGCGAAAACGTCACGGGTATCCAGGTCCTCTCGGTCACGATCGAGACCGACCGGCCGGACACGCTGCGTATCCAGGTGGACCGCGCGGGCGACTTCTCCGCGTACGCACTGAGCCTGCGCGCCGACGACACCACCGCCGAACCGCCGCCGGGGGTCGATCCGGCGCTGTCGCAGGTCGCGTTCTCGTTCAAGGCGGGCTGTCCCGTAAGCGCCGACTGCCTGCCTATCCTATGCTGCCCTGCACCGGCCGTCGCGGAACCCGACATCAACTATCTTGCCAAGGACTATCCCGGCTTCGTGCAGGTGATGCTGGACCGAATGGCGGTGCTGGCGCCGGGCTGGACCGAGCGTCACACCGCCGATCTCGGCGTCACGCTGGTCGAGGCGCTGGCCTACGTCGCCGACCATCTCAGCTATCGCCAGGACGCGGTTGCGACGGAGGCCTATCTCGGCACCGCGCGCAGCCGCATCTCGCTCCGCCGGCACGCCAAGCTCGTCGACTACCGCGTGGACGAGGGCGAGAACGCGCGCGTCTGGCTGCATTTTTCCGTCAAGGGCGAGGGCGTCGGCCTGCCGCTCGGCACGCACGTGCTGCCGCGGGTCGCCGGCGTGCCGGCGCTGATCCCCCCGACCGCGCCGCTCGCCAAGACCATGCTGGCCGAAGCCGGCGCCGTGTTCACCACGCTCGTCGATGCGACGCTCAGCGAATTGCTCAACGAAGTCGCGTTCTATACCTGGGGCGACGCAAATTGCTGCCTGCCCGCCGGCGCAACGACGGCCACGCTCGCCGGCCATCTCGACACGCTCGCCGCGGGCGACGTGCTGCTGTTCGAGGAGGCGCTCGGACCCCTGACCGGCGCCCCGGAAGACGCCGATAGGCGGCACCGCTGGGTGGTGCGGCTGACCGCCGTGCGTTACACCGACCGCAACGGCCATGCGCTCGTCGATCCGGCGAACAGCGACCCCGCCAAGAACCGGATCACCGAGATCGCCTGGATCGCGGCCGACGCACTGCCGTTCCCGCTCTGCCTTTCCTCGGTGACCGGCAAAGGCAATCCGGTTGCCGACGTGAGCGTCGCACGCGGCAACATGGTGCCGGCCGATCATGGGATGTGGCAGGCCGCATCGCTCGGCACGGTCCCGGATGGGCCGCCGGCGCCGGTCGGCGGGAGCGGCGGCGATTGCTGCGGGACGACGCCCGCGTTCGCCCCGCCGCCATTCTTCTTTCCCGCGGTGCCCGCCGCACCGCTCACCTTCGCGCGCACGTTCGACGCGACCGCACCGGCCTCGGCCTTCGCCGCCCCGCCGACGGGCGCCCCGCCGCCCAGGCCACAGATCCGCGTCACCGATGACCGCGGCGAGAATTGGGCCGAGGAAGGCGACCTTCTCAGCCTCGGCCCGCTGGATCAGGGATATGTCGTCGAGACCGAGCGCGACGGCACATCGTTCCTGCGGTTCGGAGATCGCGACTACGGTGCCGCCCCGGAGCCGGGCGTTTCGTTCAGCGTGCAATTCCGCACCGGCAACGGGAGCGCGGGCAATGTCGGCCCCGACACGCTCGGGCACGTGCTGACCCCCGAGACGCGCATCCACTCGCTGCGCAACCCGCTGGCGGGGGCGGGCGGTCGCGATCCCGACACGATGGAGTCGATCCGCCAGCGCGCGCCCTGGGCGTTCCGCACCCAGCTACGCGCGGTGACCGAGGCGGACTATGGTGATGTCGCCGCCCGCGACCCGGCGATCCGCGAGGCGCGCGGCACGCTGCGCTGGACCGGCAGCTGGCGCACTGCCTTCGTTGCCATCGATCCCGCGCCGCCCGCGCCGTACGTCGCGGCATCGCCGCCGCGCGATCTTGCGCGCGTCACGCTGAAGCGGATGAACCTGCTGCGCATGGCGGGCGTCGATCTCGCCGTCGAGCCGGCGATCATCGTCGGCCTGCGCGTCGCGCTCGCGGTTTGCGTGCTGCCGCGCCATCGGCGGACCGACGTCGCGCGTGCGCTGACCCAGGTGCTCATCTCGGGCCAGACCTGCGACGGAATGCCCGGTCTGCTCGACCCGAGCCGATTCAGATTCGGCCAGACGATCTATCTCAGCCCGATCATTGCTGCGGTGCAGGCTGTCGAGGGCGTCGCCTCGGTGCACGCGACGGCCTTCCAGCGCGTGGCCGACCCGGCGCGCGACGCCGTCGCGGACGGCTTCATCACCATGCAGCGCCTGGAGATCGCGCGCGTCGACAACGATCCGAGCCGGCCGGATCGCGGCATCCTCGAACTCGCGCTGGACGGCGGACAATGAGCGACAGCACCGTGCTGCCCTGCTTCTGCTGCGACGGCCTGACGCGCGAGACACCGGCGGCGATCTGGAACCGGCCCGGCCTGTCTCAGATCGCGTATCGCGTGGGCCGGCATTCGAGCTTCAAGGCGAGCCTGCTCGCCTCGCTCACCGATCCGACCTTTCCGGCTGTAGCACCGCTGACCACGCGCGAGGACAGCGACTTCTCCATCGCCCTGCTCGACGCATTCGCCGTCTCGGCGGACATCCTGACCTTCTATCAGGAACGGCTCGCCAACGAGTCCTACCTGCGCACGGCGGTGCAGCCGCGCTCAGTGTTCGATCTGGCGCGGCTGGTCGGCTATCAGCCCTCGCCCGGCGTTGCTGCCTCCGCGCCGCTCGCCTTCACGCTGAACGACGCGCAGGGCGCGCCCGATCCGGTGGTGATCCCGGCCGCGACGCGCGTGCAGAACGTCCCAGCGCCGGGCCAGCAGCCGGCGACGTTCGAGACCGAGGCGCCGCTCACCGCGCGCATCGCGCATAATGCCATCCTGCCCGTCGTCGCGCAGCCGGTGGACTGGCAAGCGGTCAGCACGTCGCTGTGGCTCGCCGGTACGACCACGGCGCTCAATCCGGGCGACGCGATCCTGTTCGTCGACGTCGACCGCGTGTCCAACACCGTGAGCGAGCTGTGGGAGTTCCGCCTCGTCACCGCGGTCAGCATCGACGCGCCCGGCAACCGTACGCGCGTCACCTGGGACGTGGGACTGTTTCCCGCCTTCCAGGGTAGTGCGAGGAACGTGCAGCTCTACGGGCTGCGCCGCCGCGCCTCGCTGTTCGGCGTCAATGCGCCGGACCCGAAGACGCTCAAGAAGGCGATCGACGACCTACCGACGCCGGACTGGAAGTTCATCCACGACCCGAGCCACGTCGATCTGGACACGACCTATTCGGGCCTGGCACCGCTGAGTGCGCAGGCGGCGGACTTTTCCAGCGCACCCGAGCGTTTCACTTGGCTCGTGCTGTCGGACGGCACGACGCGCAAGCTGTATCGCGTCAACGGCGCGTCCGACCGCGCGCCGGTGCGCTACACGCTGTCGTCCAAGGCGACCGGGCTCTCGCTCGACACGGATGTCTTTCTTCCGTGGTTCGTCCAACGCACCCGCGAGACGACCGCGTTCATCCACAGCGAGCCGCTCGCCATCGCGCTGCAGCCGTTGATCGACTGGACCGGCGCGCCGCCCGCGCTCGGTCCGGGTATGCTGCGTCCCGTCGCGAGCACGAGCGAGACGGTCGCGGGCGGCGGAATGCTCGTCTCGGGGCAGACCGTCGCCGTAATCGGCAAGCGTGCCCGCCTGCTGCTCGGCGCGGATCCGTCCGCGAGCCTGATTGGTCCCGACGGCCTGACGCCGATTCACATCGCGCCGGGCGACGTGCTGCTCGCCGACGCCTATCCGCCCGAGACGCTCGCCTCGGGCGCGACTGTCTGGAGCGCGCTGACCACGCAGGGCGTCGCGGGAACCCTCACCGCGATGCCCGGGGCGCTGACGCTGCTGCCCGCCGACAAGGCGGACGCCGAGGTGAGCGAGGCCGCGGTGCTGGACACGGTAAGGCCGAAAAACGCGGGCCAGACCGATCTCGCCTTCACGCGCGCGCTCGGCCGCATCTACGACCGCACCACGGTGCGGCTGAACGCCAACGTGGTGGGTGCCACGCACGGCGAGACCGTGCAGGAGATCCTTGGCAGCGGCGACGCCTCGCAGCCGAGCCAGCGCTTCACCCTCAAGCAGTCGCCGCTCACCTATCTCAGCGCGCCAAGCGGGCAGGGCGCGGCCTCCACCTTGCAGGTGTGGGTGAACGATCTGCGCTGGCACGAGCAGGCGAGCCTGCTCGACGCGGCGCCGCGCGACCGGGTGTTCG
>DATAPS010000474.1:0-1773 GCA_036265085.1 Acetobacteraceae bacterium
CGAACTGACTGCAATGCGCGAAGTCCTCCCGAAAATCAGACCGGCTTGAACAGGCGCGGCCAACCCCGGCGCGCACGCGGATCAGCGCGGTCTTTTTGATGCCGAGCTTGGCGGCGATCTCGCATGCTGGTTCGCATGCGACTCGCCGCTGGAGGGAGCTGGATTCGAACCGTCTGTCCCCCGTGGGGGACAACATTTTTTTCGAGACCGCCCCGGAAACCGGGCGAGGACAAACCGGCTCGGTAGCCAGAACCGGATTTTGACGATCGACAAGGGCCAGGTTTACCATGCGCCGTGCCACGCTGGCCCCGGCAATGATATCAACGCCGGGTCACTGGGCTTCCTGAAGGCGCCAACGCGGGGCCCTGCCAGCCTGGTCGTTATTCTGGCTCTAACCCGGCCGGTGCCCGGCGATGGCCGTCCTGCAGGTCGTCGATACGCGTGACACCGCGATCGTCGAACACCGCAATTTCGCCATCGAGCACGTTCTCGCGTGCCTGCCCGTCCATGTTGTCAACAGATCTGAGCCGGGCGTTGGAACCTGAGAGATCTCATGTCCGGCCACAGGCTGCTGAGCCAACTGGCCCGCATCGGGAAGGTGAGGAACCGAAGCCGATGATGCACGGGAATGAGAAGTCAGACTCCGCCATAGTAGCAATGAAGCCGCCGAACCACGCCGGGCGACCGGCGGCGGAGGCGGTGGAGCGAAGGGCGGAGGCCAAGGAGAACGCGAACCGATGCCGCACGTGCCGGACACAGGGCCGGGAAAGCGTGTCACAGGCGCCGGAGCGCGTACGGAAGGCCGCGAGGTCAGCCGTCAACATCCGATGGTGGGAGCCGTATGCAGGAAAGCTGCACGTACGTGCGGGGGGCGCCCAGTAATGGGTGTCCCTACCGCAATCGAGGGAGTGACGCTTTGCTGGCACCCCGGAGAGAGCTGCTCAGTCAAAAACATCGCCTGTTGAAGCAGCTCACATCCCCCACCCCGGCAAGATTAGATGTGGCGCTACTCCGGGGTGAGGTCCGGGCGTATCCGCGCTGTGGAGGGACAATGCTGAGCGGAGATCCACACAAAAGGAGCACGCCGAGCGTCGAACTTGACCAGCGTGCGGGGCGCGGCTCGGGCTCGTTTTGCGCCACATCTGCCGATACTTGACCAGATTGTTGAAGACGCCCATCGTCGGCCGGTTGACCGCCCGTCGCCTCCTCATGCAGCGACATCGAGGCCGGGCTGTCGAAATGCGAGATGATCAGAACACCACCCGATTTTTGCGCGTCTGCGATCGGGGCGGCGAGCGCCAGCGACAATGCAAACGCGGCCGCGAATCCTCCCCGATTTCGCCTCATCGCACATGCCTCCCCAGGCGGTCGCGCCGTTCTCGTCGTCGGGATCGTTTGGCGGAGCTCTCGTGTCGGATGCCGACGGCGGCAGGTTACACCGCAGCCGATCGCGGGGCCATCCCGGCGGGCGGTAGTGAGCGCCTCCGCCGCGAGCGGATGTCACGTTCGCACAAGGCTTCGGAGCCTCAGCCGTAGAAGTTGCCGATCGCCTGGACGTCGGGCCACGCCACCTGTTACGGCGTTTCTCCGTCATACCGGCGCGAGCCGATATCGCTGCGACGCGGCGCGTACAGCGGCTGATTCATCGAAACGACACTGCCGCTAAACGACATTGCGTTTGCTGCCGGTTTTCGCAGCGTGCGGCGCTTCAACGATGCATTCCGGGCGACCTATGGCCGTCCGCCCTCGTCCTTTCGCATAACGGTAGTCTGA
>DATAPS010000475.1:0-3689 GCA_036265085.1 Acetobacteraceae bacterium
GACCATCACAACGTCCCATACCCCGTCGGCTGCGGCGCGGGTCAGCATCTTGTGGTCCGGGTCGGCTGGCGCGGTTTCCGTAATGCCGAGGAAGCGGAACTTTCCCCTCTCGCGCTCGCGCAGCAGCCCGGGGACGACGGCGTTCATCGCGTGGTCGTAGAGGCGCGGCGGAATGCCGTGGAGCTGGAAGACGTCGATCGTGTCGAGGCCGAGGACGCGCAGCGAGTTGTCGAGACTCTCGACGATGCGCTCGACAGGCCATAGCTCGCCGTCGCGCTCGATGGATGACTTCGTGGCGACGACGACGGACTCGCGCGGCACACCTTTGAGCGCCTGACCGACGACGCCTTCCGTTCCGTAGTTCGCAGCGGTGTCGATAATGCTGACGCCCTGGTCGAGTGCCAGCCGAACGAGGGCCGCAGCCTCCGCCTCGCTGCGTCCGCTGGCAAGGCCCAGCCGGCTGAACCCGCCGCAGCCGAGGCCCGCGACGCTGACTTTGAGGCCGGTGCGGCCGAGCGTTGTGTATTCCATGGCTCTGTGTCCCCCAACGAACGCGGGAATTCAATCTGCCACGACAGCATTGTGTTGCCAGAATAGGCTTCGCGAAACGAAAGCAGGGCCAATCCGGAATGAAGATCGTCATCGTGGGTGCGGGCATTTTCGGCGCGAGCGTCGCCTATCACGCGGCACGCGAAGGCGCCGATGCCGTGCTGGTCGATCGCGAGGACGAGGGCCGCGCGACACAGGCCGGCGCGGGCATCGTCTGCCCATGGGGCAGCAAGCTCGACCATCCCGCCGACTACGCGCTGCTCGAAGGCGGCGGACGCTATTATCCGACGCTGGTCGCAGCCCTCGCGGAAGTCGGCGAGACGGATCTGAGCTACGCCCGCGTCGGCGCGCTGTTCGCTCCTGACGATCGCGCCGAGCTCGATCGCGTGGAGCTGACGATCCGGCGTCGTGCAGGCAACGCGCCGGAGGTCGGGCATGTCGAGCGGCTCGCGCCGGTCGAGGCACGGAAAATGTTTCCTCCGTTGCGCGAGGATCTCGAGGTGCTGCACGTCTCCGGCGGCGCGCGGGTGAACGGGCGCAAGGTGTCGGCGGCGCTTGCGCGGGCGGCCGCGGCGCATGGCGCGCGGCGCATCACCGGGGCTGCGGCGCTGATCCGCGAGGGCGGTCGCGTCGCGGGGGTGCGTGTCGGCGCGGAGACGTTTCCGGCCGATGCGGTCGTGGTCGCGGCCGGCGCCTGGGCTTCGGAGCTGCTGGCGCCGCTCGGTGTCGCGGCGGGCGTGCAGCCGCAGCGCGGACAGATCGTGCATCTGCGGCGGCCGGGAACGGACACGTCCCGCTGGCCGACGATCCAGCCGATCAACAGCTACTATCTGCTGGCGTTCGAGGACAGCCGCGTGGTGGTGGGCGCCAGCCGCGAGTTCGGCTCGGGCTTCGATCACCGGCTGACGGCGGCCGGCGTCTCCGGCGTGCTCAACGCGGGACTGAACACCGCGCCGGGACTCGCCGACTGGACAATCGAGGAGATCCGAATCGGCTTTCGCCCGCTCGCCGACGACGCGCGGCCGGTGATCGGGCGGGCGCCCGGTGTTGCGGGCCTGTTCATCGCCAACGGCCTGGGGCCCAGCGGGCTGACGATGGGCCCGTATGCCGGGTCATTGCTGGCGCAAGCCGTGTTGGGTCGCGCGACGGAGATCGATCTGGCGGCATTCGATCCGGGACGCTTCCGGGTGGCCGCTGGGTCGTAGTAACAATCCGAGTTCGCATTAACCTTACGCCAACCCGTCGGGACGCAAGATGCGGCCAGCCCGCGATACGCGGGAGCGACGGACCCCGCGTATGCGCCTGGCAAGATGCTCACGCTCCACTCTCTCCCGCGCGCCCCGCAGGCCGGCGCGCCGGGACCGTGCGGTCGCCCGGCTACGCGAGAAGCTAGCAGATCTCCGCCAGGCGCATGACCGTGTCATTCGTGTCCTCGACGCTCTGCCGCACGGTCTTGCGGTGTTCGACAGCGACCTCCGGGTCGTGATCTGCAACGAGCGCTATACGGGCATGCTCGGGTTCTCGTCTGAGGTGATCCAGCCCGGAGCGGCCCTGCCGGACATCATCCGCCATGGCGTCGCGCTCGGGGCGCATCCCGGCCGTACCGCAGACGATCTGATCGCCGAGCGCCTCGCCTTGTTTGCGCGCGGCGTGCCATCGTCCCTGCGCTTCAGCGTGGGCGATTCTATCATCGACACCTGCTACAAGCCGATGCCGGACGGAAGCTGGGTCGCTCTCTACGACGACGTGACGGAACGAGAGCAGCGCGTCGAGGCGCTGCGGGCGCAGAACCTCCAGTTCGACGCGGCGATCGAGAACATGTCGCACGGAATCACGATGTACGATGCCGGCGAGCGGCTCGTGGTCGCCAATCACCGGTACTACGAACTGGTCGGCATCGATCCCGCGATCGTGCGGCGGGGCATGACATTCCATGAGGTTGCTGCGGCGCTGCTCGAGTCGGGGGTCTATCCCGGCACCGATCCGGACGATGTGTACCGCTCGCGGCGGTCGCGCGTGAGCAGCGGGCGCGAGAATCGCTACGTCGACGAGCTGCGGTCCGGCCGGGTATTGGCAAGCAGGCACCAGATGCTGCCGGCCGGCGGATGGGTGTCCGTGTTCGAGGACGTCACGGACATGCGGTGCGCCGAAGCCCAGATCGTTCACATGGCGCACCATGACTCGCTCACCGGCCTCCCCAACCGCGTGCTGTTTCGCCAGCGCCTCAGCGAGGCGCTGGCGCGCGCGCGTCGCAGCGAACGTTTCGCCGTGATCTCCCTCGACCTCGATCACTTCAAGGACGTCAACGACACGCTGGGCCATCCGGTCGGCGACGGATTGCTGCGTGAGGTCGCTGCCCGGCTCCGCCGCGAATTGCGCGAGACCGACACGGCGGCACGGCTCGGCGGCGACGAATTCGCCATCCTGCAATCCGCGCTTGATCTGCCGCGCGACGCGATCGCGCTCGCGGAGCGGCTGATCCGCTCGCTGAGCGGTTGCTTTGACATCGCGGGCCATCGCGTCGTGGTGGGCGCGAGCGTCGGAATTGCGGTCGCACCGGGTGACGGCAGCGATCCCGACACGCTTCTCAAAAATGTCGACCACGCTGAAAAACCGAGGCGCACCCTGGGTTTTTAGCCGCCGCGAGCCGGTCCGAGTCAAGACAGAGTCAAGAGTCGACCCAGCGTTGCGGTCACCGCAAGGCGCACCTCATGCTCTCCTGCGAGGCCGCCGCGCGACTGTGATGCTCGAACCCGGCCGTCGTCCTGTTTGCGGCTCCTGCTTCTCCCGGCAGATCACCGCGTAGATGCGGCCCCGCGCCTGTCGGTAGCCGCCGGCGAGCTGATCCGTGCTCGCGGCCGGCGCGTAGTTGTCGAGCTTGGACGCCATGCGCTCGAGGTCGGCCAGCCGCTCGTCCTTGTCGCTCTCGTCATGGCTTGGCGAAGATGGCCTGGCATCCGTAAGGTTGCAATTAGCGCAACGCGCGGAGAGGGCTGGAACTATGAGTCAATGGGTGCATGCGACGAGCGGCTACATCAACCTGGACCACGCCGTCAGCGCAAAACGATGCCCAACAGGCTGGGCCGTCTTCATGGTCGACGGGACCGATCACGTAATCCCAGGCCAATCCAATTTCGCCT
>DATAPS010000476.1:0-8850 GCA_036265085.1 Acetobacteraceae bacterium
GCCGGGCATGAGCCGCGACGACCTGCTGACCAAGAATGCGGGCGTGATCGGGGAGGTCGCGAACGGCATCAAGACGCATTGCCCCGACGCCTTCGTGATTTGCATCACCAACCCGCTGGACGTGATGGTGTGGGTGCTGCAGCAGAAATCGGGGCTGCCGACGAAGAAGGTCGTCGGCATGGCGGGCGTGCTCGACAGCTCGCGGTTCCGGGTGTTCCTGGCGCACGAGTTCGGCGTGTCGGTGGAGGACGTGACCGCGTTCGTGCTCGGCGGCCACGGCGACACGATGGTGCCGCTGACGCGCTACTCGACGGTCGCGGGCATCCCGGTCCCGGACCTCGTCAAGATGGGCTGGACCACGCAGGAACGCATCGACGCGATCGTCGAACGCACGGCGAATGGCGGCGGCGAGATCGTCAAGCTGCTGGAGCGGGGGAGCGCGTTCTACGCCCCGGCCGCTTCGGCCGTGGCGATGGCAGAGAGCTATCTGCGCGACAAGAAGCGGGTGATTCCCTGCGCGGTGATGCTGAACGGCGAGTACGGGATGCGCGACTTCTACGTCGGCGTGCCGGTAGTGCTCGGGCAGAACGGCGTGGAGAAGATCATCGAGGTGCAGTTCCGGCCAGACGAAAAGGCGGCGTTCGAAAAGTCCTGTGCGGCGGTACGGAAGCTGATCGAAGACTTCAAGAAACTCGGCGTCTGATCCGATGAACATCCACGAGTACCAGGCGAAAGAACTGCTGAAGAAATACGGTGTCGCGGTGCTCGAAGGGCACGTCGCCTGGACGCCGGAGGAAGCGGAGGCGGCCGCCCGGAAGCTGCCCGGACCCGTCTACGTCGTGAAGGCGCAGATCCATGCGGGCGGCCGCGGCGCGGGACGCTTCGCGGACGATCCGGACGGCAAGGGCGGCGTGCGGCTCGCGAAGTCGCAGGAGGAGGCGCGGGCGGCGGCGGCGGCGATGCTCGGGCACACGCTGGTGACGAAGCAGACCGGGCCGGCAGGGCGGCCCGTCAATCGTGTCTACGTCGAAGCGGGATGCGACATCGCGCGCGAGCTGTATCTCTCGCTGCTGATCGACCGGGCGACGGCGCGCGTGACGATCATGGCCTCGACCGAAGGCGGCATGGAGATCGAGGAAGTTGCCGCGCATCATCCGGAGAAGATCCTGCGGGTGGCGGTCGATCCGGCCTCGGGCATCTCCGCTTTCCACGGCAGGCGCCTCGCGTATTCGCTCGGGCTGACCGGCAAGCAGATTTCGGTGTTCGGCAAGTTCGTGGAGGCGCTCTACCGCGCGTTCGCCGCGCTCGATTGCGCGATCGTCGAGATCAACCCGCTGGTGGTCACTCGTGCGGGGGAGGTCGCGGCGCTCGACGCGAAGGTGAGCTTCGACGACAACGCGCTCTATCGTCACCCGGACATCGAGCAGCTTCGCGACGAGGGCGAGGAAGATCCCAAGGAGCTGGAGGCCGCGAAATACGGCCTCAACTACGTCGCGCTCGACGGCGTGATCGGCTGCATGGTCAACGGCGCCGGGCTCGCGATGGCGACGATGGACATCATCAAGCTCTACGGCTCGTCGCCCGCCAACTTCCTCGACGTGGGCGGGGGTGCCACCAAGGAGCGCGTGACGGCCGCGTTCAAGATCATTCTCTCCGATCCGAACGTTGAAGGGATCCTGGTCAACATTTTCGGCGGCATCATGCGCTGCGACGTGATCGCCGAAGGCGTGATCGCTGCGGCGCGCGAGGTTTCGCTGAACGTGCCGCTGGTGGTGCGGCTGGAAGGCACGAACGTGGAGCTCGGCAAGGACATCATGGCGAAGTCAGGCTTGCCGATCATCGCCGCCGACAACCTCGCCGACGCCGCCGAAAAGGTCGTTCGCGCCGTGAAGGGAGCCGCCTGATGGCCGTGCTCGTCGACGCCAGCACGCGCGTCATCACCCAGGGTTTCACCGGCGCCCAGGGCACGTTCCACTCCGAGCAGGCGATCGCCTATGGCACGAAGGTCGTCGGCGGCGTGACGCCGGGGAAGGGCGGGTCGGCGCATCTCAACCTGCCGGTGTTCGACACGGTCGCCGAGGCGGTGGCGAAGACCGGCGCGACCGCGACCGGCATCTACGTGCCGCCGCCGTTCGCCGCCGACGCGATCCTCGAAGCGATCGACGCCGGGCTCGAACTGATCGTCTGCATCACGGAGGGCATCCCGGTGCTCGACATGGTGCGGGTGAAGCGGGCGCTGGACGGCACCAGCTCGCGGCTGATCGGGCCGAACTGCCCCGGCGTGATCACCCCCGATGCCTGCAAGATCGGCATCATGCCTGGCCACATCCACCGGCGCGGCAAGGTCGGCATCGTCTCCCGTTCGGGCACGCTCACCTACGAGGCGGTGGCGCAGACGACGGCGGCGGGGCTCGGGCAGAGCAGCTGCGTCGGCATCGGCGGCGACCCGGTAAAGGGGACGGACTTCATCGAGGTGCTGGAGATGTTCCTCGCCGACCCCGAGACCGAGGCGGTCATCGTGATCGGCGAGATCGGCGGACAGAGCGAAATCGACGCGGCTGAGTTCCTCGCCAAGAACAACGTGAAGAAGCCGACGGTCGGCTTCATCGCGGGGGCCACCGCACCGCCGGGCCGCCGGATGGGCCATGCGGGGGCCGTCATCAGCGGCGGGCGGGATACGGCGGCGGCGAAGTTCGAGGCGATGCGCGCGGCGGGCATTCACGTCGCCGAAAGTCCGGCGGCGCTCGGCAGCACGATGGTCAAGGCGCTGCGGGGCTGACCTCCATGCGGCGCGCACATTGCTGCGATTTTCGGCGGGGCGGCATGGCCGGACCGGGCGGCCCCATGTAGAGGCTGCGGCCCGCACGGGCCGAATGTTTGACAGAGGACACGACATGGCTGGCGTCGACATTCTCGCCACCGCCTTCAGCGGCGCCAACGCCGCATTCATATCCGATCTCTATGCCAAGTGGATCGCCGACGCTCGCTCGGTCGATCCCAGCTTCGGCGAGCTTTTCGCCGCGCTGAACGACGAGAGCCGCGCGATCCTGACGGATGCCTCTGGTGCGTCCTGGGCGCCGCGGCATTTCGCGTTCGGCGACGCGCCACCCGCGTCGACGAAACCGCAGAAGGCCGCACCGGCGGCCGCTCCGTCCGTCGATCAGATTCGCGCGGCCACGCTCGACAGCCTGCGCGCACTGATGCTGATCCGCTCCTACCGCGTCCGCGGCCATCTGGAAGCGCGGCTCGATCCACTCAACCTGCAGACACCGAAGCCGCATCCGGAGCTCGATCCGGGCACATACGGGTTCACCGAGGCCGACATGGATCGGCCGATCTTCATCGACAACGTGTTGGGGAAGGAGAGCGCGACGGTTCGCGAGATCCTCGCGATCCTGCGCGAGGCGTATTGCGGCCCGATCGGCGTCGAGTTCATGCACATCCAGGATCCCGCGCAGAAGGCGTGGATCCAGCAGAACATCGAGGCCGCGCCCTGGCGCCGCGCGTTCGACGCCGAGGCCAAGCGCACCATCCTGCGCCAGCTCGTCGAGGCGGAAGGCTTCGAGGTGTTCTGCCAGAAGCGCTACGTCGGCACGAAGCGCTTCGGCCTGGAGGGCGGCGAAGTCACCATCCCGGCGATCCACGCGATCATCGAGACGGCCGCCAGCGCGGGCGTGAAGGAGATCGCGATCGGCATGCCCCATCGCGGGCGGCTGAACACGCTGGTCAACGTCGTGAGGAAGCCGTTCACCCAGGTGTTCAGCGAGTTCGGCGGCGAGAGCTTCAAGCCGGAGGACGTGCAGGGTTCGGGCGACGTCAAGTATCACCTGGGCACCTCGACCGACCTCGACATCGCCGGCCACAGCGTTCACCTCTCGCTGCAGCCCAACCCCTCGCATCTCGAAGCGGTCGATCCCGTCGTCGTCGGCAAGGTGCGCGCGCGGCAGGACATGAATGGCGACACGCGCAACCGCCGCTCGGTGATGGGCATCCTGATGCATGGGGATGCGGCCTTCGCTGGCCAGGGCCTCGTCTACGAGACGCTCGCGATGAGCCAGCTGATCGGCTATCGCACCGGTGGCACGGTCCATCTCGTGGTGAACAACCAGATCGGCTTCACCACCGTCCCGGCGCACGCCTATTCCGGCCTTTATTGCACAGATGTCGCAAAGTCGATTCAGTCGCCAATCCTGCACGTCAACGGCGACAACCCGGAAGCCGTCGTCTGGTGCGCGGAACTCGCCACGAAATTCCGCCAGGAGTTCGGCGACGACGTCGTGCTCGATGTCGTCTGTTATCGCCGCCACGGCCACAACGAGACCGACGAGCCGGCCTTCACGCAGCCGATCATGTACCGCGCCATCCGCGACAAGAAGACGACGCGGATGCTGTTTGCGGAAAAGCTCGTGTCGGAAGGCGTGCTGACCGCGGAGGAAGCGGCAGCGATGTGGAACGACTTCGCGACCACGCTGGAACAAGCGTATCAGGGCGCCCAGTCGTTCAAGGTGAACAAGGCCGATTGGCTTGAGGGCCATTGGAGCGGCCTCAGCCATCCGGAAAATCCGGATGATTGGGTGGACGACGCGACCGCGGTCGACGAAGGCACGCTGCGCACGGTCGGCGACGCCATCGCGCGCCCGCCGGAGGGTTTCGACGTCAATCCGAAGATCGCGCGCCAGCTCGACGCCAAGCGCCAGATGATCGAAAGCGGCGAAGGGATCGATTGGGCGACCGGGGAAGCGCTGGCGTTCGGCTCGCTGCTGCTCGAAGGCCATCGCGTGCGGCTCTCCGGGGAGGACAGCCAGCGCGGCACGTTCAGCCAACGCCACGCCGTGCTGGTCGATCAGACCAACCAGAACGAATACGTGCCGCTCAACAACATCCGCGAGGGGCAGGCGAAGATCGAGATCTACAACTCGCTGCTGTCGGAACAGGGCGTGCTCGGCTTCGAATACGGCTACACTCTCGCCGACCCAAAGACGTTGGTACTGTGGGAAGCGCAGTTCGGCGATTTCGCCAACGGCGCGCAGGTCATCATCGACCAGTTCCTCGCGAGCGGCGAGAGCAAGTGGCTGCGGATGTCGGGCCTGACGCTGCTGCTTCCGCACGGCTACGAAGGGCAGGGGCCGGAGCACTCATCGGCGCGGCTGGAGCGGTATCTGCAGCTCTGCGCGGAGCGCAACATGACGGTCGCGAACCTCACGACGCCAGCCAACTACTTCCACGCACTGCGCCGCCAGTTGAAGCGGAATTTCCGCAAGCCGCTGGTGCTGATGACGCCGAAGTCGCTGCTACGACACAAGCTTGCCGTTTCGACGATGGCGGAGATGACGGTCGGCAGCATGTTCCGCACCGTCATCGACGAGATCGACCCGATCGCGAACAAGGTGCAACGCGTCGTGCTGTGCAGCGGGAAAGTCTATTACGACCTGCTCAGCTTCCGCCGCGAGCATGGGATCGAGGACGTCGCGATCGTCCGGCTCGAGCAGCTCTACCCGATCCCGGGGATTTCGCTGCCGCGCGTGCTCTCGAAATACCCGAAGGCGGAGATCGTATGGTGCCAGGAGGAGCCCGAGAACATGGGCGCCTGGAACTTTCTCGACCGCAAGATCGAAAAGATCCTGCGCCAGATCGACCACAAGGCGAAGCGGCCCACCTATGTCGGGCGCGTCGAAGCGGCCAGTACGGCAACCGGCCTCGCGCGGACGCATGCACACGAGCAGGCCGATCTCGTCGCGCGCGCGCTGACCATCGGCTGAGAGGACGGATCCCGCGCCCATGGCGATCGACATCAAAGTACCCACTCTCGGCGAGAGCGTCACCACCGCGACGGTGGCGCGTTGGCTGAAGAAGCCGGGTGACGCCGTGGCGGTCGACGAACCGCTGGTCGAGCTCGAGACCGACAAGGTGACCGTGGAGGTGAACGCGCCCGGTGCGGGTGTGCTCGGCAGCGTCGCGGCCGCGGAAGGCGCGGAGGTCGAGGTTGGCGCAGTGCTCGGCACGTTGGGCGAGGGTGACGGACGCGCGGCGTCGCCGCCACTGTCGACGCCGGCCTCGGCCAGCGCGCCCGCCAAGCCGGTCGAGACCGTCACTGCGGCGCCCGCCGCTAACCCGCCCGCGGGCATCAACCCGCCGCCGCCGCCCTCCGGCCCGGTCGCTCGCCCGGCGACGCCGCGGGCGGACCTTCACGCGCCCATGCCATCGGCTGTGAAGATGATGGAGGAGAGCGGCGTCAGCGCCGCACAGATCGGGGATGGCAGCGGCAAGGACGGGCGGATCACCAAGGGCGACGTGCTCGCATTCCTGAACCGGCCTGCGCCCGCCGCGGCGCCCGCGCCGGCCGCGCGCGCGCCACGCGTCGCCGAGGAAGGCGAGGAGCGCGTGAAGATGACGCGCTTGCGCCGGACGATCGCGCAGCGGCTGAAGGAAGCACAGAACACCGCGGCGATGCTGACCACCTTCAACGAGGTGGACATGTCGGCCGCGATGGCGCTCCGATCGGAATATCGCGACGCGTTCGAGAAGAAGCACGGCGGCGTGCGCCTCGGCTTCATGTCGTTCTTCGTGAAGGCCTGCGTCGCGGCGCTCAAGGAGTTCCCTGCCGTCAACGCTGAGATCGACGGCGATGAGATCGTCTACAAGAAGCACGTCCACATGGGCATCGCGGTCGGCGGCCCGAGCGGGCTCGTCGTGCCGGTCGTGCGTTTCGTCGACGACATGGGCTTCGCGCAGATCGAAAAGAGCATCTCCGATCTTGGCCGCCGCGCCCGCGATGGGCAGCTCAAGCTCGACGAGCTGACCGGCGGCACGTTCAGCATCACCAACGGCGGCATCTATGGCTCGCTGATGTCGACGCCGATTCTCAACCCGCCGCAATCCGGCATCCTCGGGATGCACAAGATCCAGGAGCGCCCGATGGCGATCGGCGGAAAGGTCGAGATCCGCCCGATGATGTATCTCGCGCTGTCCTACGACCACCGCATCGTCGACGGGAAAGAGGCGGTGTCGTTCCTGGTGCGCGTAAAGGAGAACGTCGAGGATCCGCGAAGAATGTTGCTGGATCTCTGATTTGTAGCGTGGCGCCCTCCCACCCAACCCTCCCCCGCGGGGGGAGGGCTTTCTCGGCCCCCCTTTGCGAAAGCGAAAGCAGCGGTGAGCGAATCATTCGACGTCATCATCATCGGCTCCGGCCCCGGCGGCTATGTCTGCGCAATCCGCGCCGCGCAGCTCGGGATGAAGGTCGCCTGCGTCGAGAAGCGTGCGACGCTAGGCGGCACCTGCCTCAATATCGGCTGCATTCCATCGAAAGCGCTCCTGCAATCGTCTGAGAACTTCACCGCGACCACGCATGCCTGGAAGCAGCACGGCATCATCGTCGACTCCGTGAAGCTCGATCTCGCGCAGATGCAGAAGCGCAAGGGCGAGGTCGTCACCGCCAACGTCAAAGGCGTCGAGTTCCTGTTCAAGAAGAACAAGGTGACATGGCTCAAGGGCACCGGATGCATCGCCGGTCCCGGCAAGGTCTCGGTGGACGGCACGGAGTACGAAACGAAGCACATCGTCATCGCGACAGGCAGCGAGAGCATCCCGCTGCCCGGCGTTGAGGTGGACGAGAAGCAGATCGTCACTTCCACCGGCGGCCTCGAGCTCGATCACGTGCCGGCGCGGATGGTGGTGATCGGCGGCGGCTATATCGGCCTCGAGCTCGGCAGCGTGTGGCGGCGTCTCGGATCCGAGGTGACCGTCATCGAGTTCCTCGACCACCTCGTGCCCGGGATGGACGGCGAGGTCGGCAAGGCGTTCGAGCGCGTGCTCGGCAAGCAGGGCATCAAGTTCCGCCTCTCGACGAAAGTCACCGGCGCGCGCAAGGGCAATGACGGCGTGACGCTCACGATCGAGCCCGCGAACGGCGGCGAGGCCGAGGAAATGAACGCCGACGTGGTGCTCGTCGCGATCGGCCGCCGCCCGTATCACGACAGCGTCGGCCTCGCAGAAGCGGGCGTCGCGCTGGACGAGCGCGGCCGCGTCAAGATCGACGAGCATTACGCGACGAACGTCGCGGGCATTTACGCCATCGGCGATGTCGTGACCGGTCCGATGCTCGCGCACAAGGCCGAGGAGGAGGGCATCGCGATTGCCGAACGGCTCGCGGGGCAGGCGGGGCACGTGAATTACGGCGTGATTCCCGGCGTGGTGTACACGTGGCCGGAGGTGGCCTCGATCGGCAAGACCGAGGAGCAGCTCAAGGCTGAGCGCGTGGATTATCGCATCGGCAAATTCCCCTTCACCGCGAACGCGCGCGCGCGGGCGATGGGCGACACCGATGGCTTCGTGAAGATCCTCGCCGACAAGGCGACAGATCGCATCCTCGGCGCCCACATCATCGGCCCGGACGCTGGCACCCTCATCGCCGAGCTCGCGACCGCGATGGAGTTCGACGCGAGCGCCGAGGATGTCGCGCGGACCTGCCACGCCCATCCCAGCCTGAACGAGGCGGTGAAGGAAGCAGCGCTCGCCGTCGAGGGACGCGCGATCCACATTTAGCTTGCCGGTCATCCCCCTCCCGTTGGGGGAGGGGGAGGCGGCTGATCCTCCTGCCGAGGGTGACAGCAATTCGGCGGGCAGCCTTGAGCGCTCTGCGCAACCCGGTATGGTCGCCGCAACACCACCGGGGGAAACGCCATGTCGCTGCGCGCGCTCGTCGTCGGCGCGGGGTCGGCCGGCGAAGGCCATAGCCTGGCGCTGCAACAAGCGGGCGTAACCGTCGCCGCCATCGCGAGCCGTACCGCAGCGACGGTCGCCGAGGTCGCGAAACGGCTCGGGATCGCCACCCCGAGCACCGACTGGCAG
>DATAPS010000477.1:0-3137 GCA_036265085.1 Acetobacteraceae bacterium
CCCATCCGGCCACTCCGCACCCAGCGTACCGGTGATCCGATAGCTTTTGCAACGGCGACAGCACCGGGATGACGCGCGCGGAGAGTCCGATCGGTCGGTGATCGCCGTCTGAGCGAAATTACGGCCCGGTCAGGCGACACATGGACGCAGTTCTCCTGCTGACAGGTTGCGAGCCAGGAACGGCCGCGACGCTCAACATAAGACCGAGGGCGACGGGCGAAGCGCCGCGATGGCGGTCAGGATTCTCTGGAACAGCTGCCGAGGCACCATGACCTCGGCCATCTGGAAGCTGATCAATCGACCGTGCCGGACGATCTTGGCGCGGATCTTCACCAGCCGCTCGCGCAGCGTGGTCATCGACCACTGTGCCACCTCCGGCGGCAGCGCCAGAGTGCGCAGGAAGTTAGCGAGGTTGTAGGCCAGTGCGTGCAGTTGCAGTCGCACCGCGTTGGCCTCGAAGGCGTGACACGACAGCCGCGTCCAGGTGACGGCGTTCTTTCCCTCTTTGATCCACTGCTCTGCCGTGCCGCGATGGTTGTAGAACATCACCACACGCTCGGCTGGCCGGGCCATGTTGGTCACGATAAAGCCGACAATCAGGCGGTAGCCCGCATCCGTCACTTCGATCAGGTCTTCGATGTGATACCTGCAGCCCGCGTCACCGATCGAGCGCGACCTCGCGCTCGAGGGTCTCAAGATCATGTCGCTGGTCTGGCTGCTCTACACTGCCGTGTGCATGCCCTTGTCGATGCTCGGCCGCTGGATGGAAGCCCAGTTCGCCGTTTGAGCGGGCGGCCGGTCAGCGCCGCTCCGCGTACTTTCCGCTCAGTTGCGGCGCCGTCTCCGGCGTCTTTCCTGTCCGTTGCAGCCGTGTCTCCCGGCTCCACGTCCGGCGCAGGTGGTCGCGTACCGAGATCCCGAGCTTGCCCACGCGCTCGATCTCCAGCTCGATACGGTCCCCATCCTGGAAGGCGTGCAGCCCGCGATGGTTCGTGCCGGTCGCGAGAATGTCGCCCGGCAGCAGCCGGTGCACCGAGGTTACCCATTCGATGCAGCGCGGGATGTTGTGCGCCATATCGTCTGTGTTGAAGTTTTGCATGAGGGTGCCGTTGTTCGACAGCCGCACCTGCAGTTTTTGCGGATCAGGGATTTCGTCGGCGGTGACGATCCACGGCCCGATCGGCGCGAAGGTGGCGCGTGATTTCATTTGGTAGAACGCGGGCACGCCGCGCGCCGAGCCGTCGATAAAGCAGACGTAGCCGAACACATGCTCCATCGCGCTCGCCGCCGGCACGTTGTGCGCCGCCTTGCCGATCACCAGCGCGAGCTCCGCCTCGCCCTCGAAGATCGTGGCGCCCATGTCGGGTAGAATCATCGTGTCGCCTGGACCGATGACGGTGGTCGATGCCTTCTGGAACGCATTGATCGGCGCGGGCTCGGCGCGGGTGCCGTCCTCCATGTAGTTCACCGCCATGCAGACGATGTTCGCGGGCCGCGGCAGCGGCGGACGCAGCCGAACGGAGGCGAGCGGAAGGGCTGGACCCTGCGCGGCAGCAGCCTCGAGCCGGGCACGGTACGTGTCGAATGTGGCGATCAGGTTCGCGATAAGATCATGCGGTCCCGTGCGCGGTACGTCGCTCACTGCCGCGCTTACATCGGTAACGCTGTCGCCGGTGACGGTGCCAAGCTGAAAATCGTTGAAAAATGCGAGTTTCATCGACGTCTCCCGTTACGCGCGGAGACGGTAGGCGGAAACGCGGCCGGCCGCATAGGCGGCGGCCGGCCGGACTGTTCGGCGTTGACCGAGCCCCCCCGCGCTTTAACATCGGCCCCAACGGGTTGAGGAACGGAAGATGTCGGGATTTGCCTATGCCGCGCCAAGCTCGGTGAGCGAGGCGGCAAGCCTCCTAGCCGGTGCGAAGGGTGTGGCGAAGCTGCTATCGGGCGGCACCGACCTTCTGGTGCAACTGCGGTCGGGCCGCCTGAAGTGCGACCTGGTCGTCGACACCAAGAAGGTTCCGGGAATTTTCGGGATCAGCGAGGAAGGGGGCGCCTTCGTGATCGGCGCGGCGACACCGGGCGCCGAGATCGGCGCGCACGAAGGTCTGCGCGAGGCTTGGCCCGGCATCGTCGAGGCCGCAACCCTGATCGGCTCGACGCAGGTGCAAGGCCGCGCGACGCTCGCGGGCAATCTTTGCAACGCTTCGCCGGCCGCCGACAGCGTGCCGGCGCTGATCGCGGCGCGCGCCGTCGCGGTGGTTGCGGGTCCTGCCGGAACCCGCGACGTGCCGGTCGAGCAGATCATCACGGGACCGGGACGGACCTCCCTTGCCCGCGACGAGTTCGTGCTGCAGTTCCGCCTGCCGCCGCGGCCGCGCCGTGCCGCGGACGCCTATCTCCGGCTGATCCCGCGCACGGAGATGGACATCGCGGTGGTCGGGTGCGGGGTGAACCTGCAACTCGGGGAGGACGGAACGATCACCGACGCACGGGTCTGTCTCGGAGCGGTGGCCCCGACCCCCGTGCTCGTGCAGAAAGCGGCGTCGGTCCTGATCGGCGGCAAGCTCGACGACAAGACGCTGGACCAGCTCGCAACGGCCGCGGAAGAGATCTGCGCACCGATCGAGGACAAGCGCGGGACGATCGCGTATCGGACCAGAATCGCAGGCGTGCTCGCACGCCGCGCAGCCACGATTGCCCATGCCCGAGCGGAGAAGGCCCGATGAGAAAGCAGCATGTTTCCGCGACGGTGAACGGCGACCCAGTAGAGTTCCTCTGCGAGCCGGCGCAGACGCTGCTCGACGTGCTGCGCGACGAACTGCTGCTCACCGGCAGCAAGGAAGGGTGCAGCTCCGGCGACTGCGGCGCGTGCAGCGTCATCGTGGACGGGCGCCTCGTCTGCTCCTGCCTCGTGCTCGGCGCGGAAGTCGACGGCAAGAGCATCGTCACGATCGAGGGCGTCGCGAACGGCGACAGGCTGCATCCGCTCCAGGAGAAATTCCTCGAGCACGCCGCGCTGCAATGCGGCTTCTGCACGCCGGGGCTGATCGTCGCGGCGAAGGCGCTGCTCGATCACAACCCGAACCCGACGGAGACCGAGGCGCGCTACTGGCTCGCCGGCAATCTCTGCCGCTGCA
>DATAPS010000478.1:0-3086 GCA_036265085.1 Acetobacteraceae bacterium
ATAGCCGTAGGGATAGCCATAACCGTAGGGATAGCCATAGCCATAGCCGTATCCGTAGCCCGGATAACCGGCGGGCGCACCCGCGGACGCGACCACCTTGTCGCCGTTGGCGTACATGCACTGGGTGTACCCGTTGTCGTATTGCTCCTGGAGGCTGCCACCGACCGCGGCGGCATTCGCGGCCCCGGCGCCGGTGCCGACCACGAGCCCGGAGCCCGCGCCGATGGCGGCCCCGAGGCCCGGATTGCCCGCCGCCGCCCCGATCGCAGCGCCTGCCGCCGCCCCGAGCACTGTGCCGACAGCCGCGGTGCCGATGCCAGCCTGCGCCGCCGCATCGCTCGGCGACGCGCCGCCTGTCAGGTAGGCGGCGTAAGCGCGGCAGCTCGCGTCCTCTTGCTGGAACTGTGCGAAATTCTTGCCCTGTGGCGGCAGCGCCAGGACGGTCGGGGCCGTGGGCGCGGGATAGGCGCAGGCGTCCACTGCCAGAACCGCCGCGAGCGCGACCAAGGTGACAACGCGTCTCATGCCGGGCTCCTGAGCGTGGCGCGGGATGCGACCGCGCCATCATTCAATCTATCCGCGATTATGGTGTCGCCAGCGCGGCGGTTCCATCGCGGCGTCCATTTGAAACCGATGTTTACCGGCCGGCTTCGGACGTCCACGCGTCGCGGTGTGGCTCGCCCTGAACCGGGGCCGCGGCTGGAGCCCGGAAGCCGCCGCCCCCGGTCGGAAAATGGGGAACCGGGGCAGGGGCGGGCGCCGCAGCCCGCGCGCGGTGGCTCCTGCCAGCGCGCGGCACCGCCATGCGAATCGCCGCCATGCCAATTCCCGCCATGCCAATCCCCGCCACGCCAAGCGCGGCCACGCCAACCATCGTTGTCGTGCCACCGGTAGCCGCTGCTGAAGCCGAACGCGACGACCGGGGGAGTGACGTAGGCGGGCGCGTAGGGTGCGATATAACCGGGTGCGTAACCATAATCCGGTGCATAAGCGTAGCCGGGGGACGTCGTTGCGACCGGCACGGATTGCGCCACGACCTTGTTCCCGTCCGCGTACATGCATTGCGTGTAGGCGTTGTCGAATTGCGCCTGCAGACTGCCGCCGACGGCGTTCGCGTTTGCGGCGCCCGCGGCGGTCCCGCCGAGCAGGCCCGCACCCGCACCGATCGCGGCGCCCGTACCGGCATTGCCGGCGGCCGCGCCGATCGCGGCACCCGCGGCCGCGCCGAGTGCGGTGCCGATCACGGCGGTGCCGACGCCCGCAGTGCTCGCCGCAGCCGTCGGTGACGCGCCGCCGGTGAGGATGGCGGCGTAGCCACGGCAGCTTGCGTCCTCCTGCTGGAACCGCGCCAGATCCGTCCCAGGCGCCGGCAAGGCCAGAACCGTCGGTGCGGTGGGCGCGGGATAGGCGCAGGCACCCAGTGCAAGCACGGCTCCCAGAGGGACGAGTGCGATCGCGCGGATCATGGCCTCAACTCCTCCGGCTGCGGGGTTCTGATCGCCCGTGTCGCCGGTGCTCAATACCGATGCACCAACAAAAGGGCGGCATCATGGCGAGTTGCATGTCGGGACGCCCCTGGCGTCCCGGCCGGCTCCCGATTTAATTTATCTCCGCAGTACTCGCGGGATCGGGCGCATGGACGCAGCCATCGTCGACAGCTTCGCGCGGGACAATCTCCCGCCGGCCGATGCTTGGCCGCTTTTTCTGCTCGACAGGCCGGAGTTCCGCTACCCGCCCCGGCTCAACTGCGTCTCGGTCCTGCTCGACCACCGGATCGCGCGCGGGCATGGCGATGCGCCGTGCGTGATCGGACCGTCCGCGACATGGAGCTATCGCGAGATGGCCGAGCGCGTCGACCGGATCGCGCATGTGCTGGTGCGCGAGCTCGGGCTGCGCCCAGGGAACCGGGTGCTGCTGCGGGCGGCCAACAATCCGATGATGGCGGCTTCCTATCTCGCGGTGCTGAAGGCCGGCGGGATCGCCGTCGGGACGATGCCGATGCTGCGGGCGCGCGAGCTTGAATATCCGTTGCGGAAGGCGCGGATCTCGCTGGCGCTGTGCGACGCAAGGCTGATGGGCGAACTGGAGCGGGCGGGGCAGGCGTGTCCCGAATTGCGGCGGATCGTCGCGTTCAACACCGACGCGCCGGACGGGCTCGAGGCGATGATGGCGCGAACGGCGGGGCGGTTCGAGGCCGCCGACACTGCCGCGGACGACGTGTGCATGATCGCGTTCACCTCCGGCACGACCGGTGTGCCGAAGGGGACGATGCATTTTCATCGCGACATGCTCGCGACCTGCGACAGCTACGCGCGGCATGTGCTGCAGCCGACCGCCGAAGACCGCTTCATCGGTTCGCCGCCGCTGGCGTTCACCTTCGGCCTCGGCGGCATGCTGCTGTTCCCGCTCTGGGCGGGGGCGGCGACGATCTTGCTGGAGCGGCCGGGACCGGACGAGCTGCTCGCGGGCATCGCCGAGCACCGGGCGACGATCTGCTTCACCGCCCCGACCGCGTATCGCGCGATGCTCGGCAAGCTCGCGGGCGCGGACATCTCGTCGTTGCGGAAGTGCGTCTCCGCGGGGGAGACGCTGCCGCGCGCGACGTTCGAGGCGTGGGAGTGGGCGACAGGGATCCGCATGATGGACGGCATCGGCTCGACCGAGATGCTGCACATCTTCATCGGTGTGCCGGCCGCGCAGTCGCGGGCTGGGAGCACGGGCAAGCCGGTGCCGGGCTACGAGGCGCGGATCGTCGACGGCGAGGGGAAGGCGCTGCCGGACGGCGAGGTTGGACGGCTCGCGGTGCGCGGCCCGACCGGCTGCCGCTATCTCGCCGACGAACGGCAGCGCGTGTACGTGGAGAACGGCTGGAACATGACCGGCGATACGTATCTGCGGGATGCTGACGGGTATTTCTGGTACCAGGCCCGCTCGGACGACATGATCATTTCCGCCGGCTACAACATCGCGGGGCCGGAGATCGAAGGCGTGCTGCTCGCGCATCCCGCGGTCGCGGAATGCGGCGTCATCGGCGCGCCGGATGCGGAGCGCGGCCAGATCGTCAAGGCGTTCGTCGTGCTCGCGCC
>DATAPS010000479.1:0-4261 GCA_036265085.1 Acetobacteraceae bacterium
CCCGTCGTTCAGGAGGATGGCGCGTGAGACGCGGCCCTTATCCCGGACGAGGCGCACGTCGTAGGAGTCCTGCCGGCGGGTTCGCTCGATCCCCGCCGGTGTATTCTCGACCTCGCCCACGAACCGCACCTCACCGCTGCGGCCCGCCTCGGCAACCGCCACCGCATGCTTCGTCTTGGCTACATCGGACGCGATAAAGGCTCCGCCATACTCACCCATGGTTCGTCCTCCGTGCGTGAGGCTCGGCTCGGCCCATCCGAGCAACCCTCGTTTCTCTTGTCGCACGAAGGGCCGACCACCAGACTCACCCCCGGGAACATGACGTCTAGAAAACACGTGAACGATGCGCGGACAGTGGACATTCCGCCCAATTTAACCCATTGATTTGATTGGTGGAGACGCGTGCGGAATCCCTTGGTAGGGGAGAGGTCGAGAGTTCGATCCCCTCGAGCAGCAGCATCTCCGTCCGGGCCGCCAGATGGGCAGCGGACCCGCTGGGTTCGGGCTCGCGAGGCCTCGGTCCGCGGTGCCGCATGGCATGGGGTCTCGCCAAAAGACGTCGGAGACGCGAACCCCCGATTGACGGCCCGACGCCGGGCGCGGCTTCGCGAATGGACGCATCGCGGCTGCGATCACGCCTTTCGTGTGATCTAGATCACAGAAGATTTGCGGCGTTCCGGCGAGGCTGACGCAAGCAATCCTTGCGGAGGCTGGGTCATGACGGCACCTCGGACTATTCTGGTAGTGGATGACGCGGCCGAGATTCGGTCGCTGCTTGCATCGGCGCTTTCGATGGACGCGGCCTATCGCGTGCGAACGACGGGAACCGTGACGGAGGCCGCAGCGATGGTGCTCGGCCGCGATAGCCGGATCGACGCGATCCTGCTCGATGTCCAGCTGCCCGACGGCGACGGCCGCGATCTGTGCTTGCGGCTTCGCCAGCACGGGGTGCGCATTCCGATCATCATGCTGACCGGCGCCACGTCGGAGGCCGACGTGGTGGCAGGGCTCGACAGCGGCGCCAACGACTACATCGCGAAACCGTTCCGACTGGGCGAACTGTTGGCGCGGCTGCGGTCGCAGTTCCGCACCTTCGAGGCGAGCGACGACGTGGCGTACCGCATCGGGAGTTTCCTCTTCCGGCCTGCCGCGCGCGTTCTGCAGGATCGGGTCGGCAATCGGCGGGTGCGGCTGACCGACAAGGAGGCCTCCGTGCTCCGGTATCTCTGCCGCGCAGAGGGCCAGCCGGTCTCGCGCCAGACGCTGCTGCGCGAGGTCTGGGGCTACAGCCCGGCGGCGGACAGTCACACGGTCGAGACGCACATCTATCGGCTCCGGCGCAAGATCGAGCCCGAGCCTGGGCAGATCCGCCTGCTCACGAACGTGGGCGGGGGCTATCGGCTCGCCGAGGAGGAGGTTGAGACGGCGATCGCGCCTCGCCGCATCCTGGAGCCGGTACGGCACGCCGCCTGAAGGGCGCGCCGCCGCCGATCACCAGGCCGGCGGCGGCGCGCCTGCCTGCGGGCGCAGGACCTTCCAGATGCCGTCGGCCGCGAGCACCACGTCGTCACCGCGCCGGAGCACGCCACGGGTGAAGATCAGCGACCGGGTCTCCCGGACGATGCTCGAGTCCGCTTCGATCACGTCGCCGAGCTGGGCGCCGGAAACGAATTGGACGTTGAGCTGAATCGTCGCGCAGGGCTTGCGGCCGATCGCCTCCCAAACGGTCATCCCGATCGATTGATCCATGAACGTCATCAGCATGCCGCCGTGGACCACGCCGTTGCCGTTGAGATGACGCTCCTCGACCACGAAGGCGTAGCGACGCGTGCCGTCCTGCACCCGCGTCCAGAACGGGCCGACCAAGGCGCTGAACCCGGGCACCCCCTGCTCGGACCATCCCGCATCGGCCAGCCGCATGGTCGCCGGCCCTGTCATCGTCTCACTCATCGATGTACTCCGATGTTGCATTGCAGCATACCGCGCGCGCCGGGCTGCCGCCACCCTAGGCCGGCGATGAAACCGAACCGACACCGGCACGTTGGTCGGTCCGCGTAGGCGCTTTGTAGATGCTTTCGTGCCTCGCATCTGACAGCGAGGTGGCGCGTGGGCAAAGTGCGGGTGGCGATCGTCGGTGTCGGCAACTGCGCGTCGTCGCTCGTCCAAGGTGTCGAGTTCTACCGCGACGTGAAGACCAACGACGCGGTCCCCGGCCTGATGCATGTCGATCTCGGCGGATATTCCGTCGGCGACGTCGAATTCTCGGCGGCGATCGACATATCACGGGGCAAGGTCGGCGCGGATCTGGCCGAAGCGATCGGCGCCGAGCCCAACAACACGCATGTCTTCGCCCAGGTGGCATCGAGCGGCGTGCGGGTGCGGCGCGGACCGACACTGGACGGACTGGGAACCTATCTGCGCGACGTGATCGAGGAGTCGCCGGAGCCGGAAGCCGATGTCGCGCGGACATTCCGCGATTCCGCGACCGACGTCGTGGTGTCGTACCTTCCAGTCGGCTCGGAACAGGCGACGCGCTGGTATGCGGAGCGTGCCCTGGACGCCGGTTGCGCGTTCGTGAACTGCACGCCGGTGTTCCTCGCGTCCGACGCCGCTTGGCGCGCGCGGTTCGAGGCGAGGCGCGTCCCGATGCTGGGGGACGACATCAAAAGCCAGGTCGGCGCGACCATCGTGCACCGGACGCTCGTCAATCTGTTTCGCGAGCGCGGCGTGCGCGTCGACCGCACCTATCAGCTCAATTTCGGCGGCAATTCCGACTTCCTGAACATGCTGGAGCGCGAGCGTCTGTACTCCAAGAAGATCTCCAAGACGCGCGCGATCACGAGCCAACTCGGCGCGCCGCTCGCCGACGGCGACGTGCATGTCGGCCCGAGCGATCATGTGCCGTGGCTCACCGACCGCAAGTGGTGCTACATTCGCGTCGAAGGGACGACGTTCGGCGACGTCCCGATTGCTTGCGAGCTGAAGCTGGAAGTCTGGGATTCACCGAATTCGGCGGGCGTCGTCATCGACGCGGTTCGTTGCGCGAAGCTCGGGCTCGACCGTGGCATCGGTGGCGTGCTGACCGGCCCGTCGACCTACTTCATGAAGAGCCCGCCGATCCAGGTCACCGACAACGAGGCTCGCGAGCTCACCGAGGCGTTTATCCGCGGCGACACGCGTCATTGACGCTGACGCTGCACCTGATCCGCCACGCCAGCTACGGAATGCTCGGCCGCGGTCTCGCCGGCCGTGCGTCGGGCTACTCGCTTTCCGAACAGGGCCGCGCCGAAGCGGAGGCCTTGGCCGCCTCCCTGGCGAGCTGTCCGATCGACGTGATCGTCAGCAGCCCGCTCGAGCGCGCCCGCGAAACCGCCGAACCGCTGGCGCGGCGCCTCGGGATCCCGGTGCGGATCGACCCGGCATTCACCGAAATCGATTTCGGCGTCTGGACCGGCAAGAGTTTCGACGCGCTGCGAGGAGATGCCGAGTGGCGCCGGTGGAACGTGTTTCGCAGCATGGCGGCCATCCCCGGAGGAGAGACGATGCATGCAGTGCAGGCACGCGGCCTCGCCGCCGTGCAGGCATTATCCGAAGGCGAGGTCGCGATCGTTACGCATTCGGACGTGATCAAGGCGCTGCTCACGCATTTCCTCGGCATGCCCCTCGATCTCTTCCCGCGGATCGAGATCGCTCCTGCGTCACGTAGCCAAGTTCGGCTGTTTCAAGACAACGTTCGAGTGGACGCGATCAATCTGCCGCTGGCGCCTTGATCGCGAGGGTGAGGCCTCGGGAAGCCCCTTGCCCGGAGAGGCCTCCAGCCACAGCGCGTTAACCGCGGCGAATGCACATGCGAAGCCCGGGCCGAGGATCCGACGATGACGACAGCAGGAACGGGAACAGGCTCACGCCGGAAGTGGCAATCACGCCGGCGATTCAGAGCGAGCTGCATGTGAAGGAGAGAACGGCGCGGCGTCGCCGCGTCGTCGCCAGAGCACCTGCGGTGCCGAGCAAGCCGAGTGCCGGGGTCAGCATCATCCAGTGGTAGCGGGCATAATTGTCGAGCAATTCCCCGGCCTCTCTGACCACGACCTTGGCCAGCGGGTTGGAGGCGGCCTCCGTTCCGGCGAAGCTCTGAACCGCGTAGCCGGGAAGAAGACCGGCTGCGGCACCGTCCGCTGCGAACAGCACGATGAGCGCGATGCCGGCCACGGCCGATGCTGCCCGTGCACGGGCCGCGAGCGCGCCCTCGCTCTTGCAGGCG
>DATAPS010000480.1:0-4278 GCA_036265085.1 Acetobacteraceae bacterium
ATGCGTCCGGCGCCGTGGAAGCGATCGAGACCACACGGGGCCGGATCGAGACGAAGCGCGTCGGCGTCGTCGCGGCGGGCCATACCAGCGTGCTGATGAGCATGGCGGACGTGCGGATGCCGCTCGAAAGCTACCCGCTGCAGGCACTGGTCTCGGAGCCGGTGAAGCCCGCCATGCCCTGCGTCGTCATGTCGAACGCGATCCACGCCTACATGTCGCAATCCGACAAAGGCGAGATGGTCATCGGCGGCGGCACCGACGCCTATGCGAGCTACAGCCAGATGGGCGCGATGCACATCTCGGCGCACACGCTGGAGGCGATCTGCGAGTTGTTCCCCTCGGTCCGCCGTCTGCGGATGCTGCGCAACTGGGGCGGCATCGTCGATCTCACGCCCGACCGCTCGCCGATCATCGGCCTCACCCCGGTCCCAGGCCTCTACGTGAACTGCGGCTGGGGTACCGGCGGCTTCAAGGCGACCCCCGGCTCCGGCCACGTTTTCGCCCACACGATCGCGACCGGCAGCCCGCACCCGATCGCCGCCCCGTTCTCGCTGGACCGCTTCCGCACCGGCCGCCTGATCGACGAAGCCGCCGCCGCGGCGGTCGCACACTGATGCTGCTGATCCGCTGCCCCTTCTGCGAGATGGACCGGCCGGAGATCGAGTTCCGCCACGCCGGCGCCGCCCACATCGCCCGCCCGGCCAACCCGAATGCAGCAAGCGACGCGGAATGGGCCTCCTACCTCTATTTCCGTGACAACCCGAAGGGCCTCGCGGCCGAGCGCTGGCGCCACGTCCACGGCTGCGGACGCTTCTTCAACGCACTGCGCCACACCGTCACCGACCGTTTCGTCGCGACCTACCGGCCGAACGAACCCCGCCCATGAACTTCCGCCTGCCGGAAGGCGGCCGGATCGACCGGACCCGCACGCTCCGCTTCACCTTCGACGGCCGCAGCTACACCGGCCATCCCGGCGACACGCTCGCTTCCGCCCTGCTGGCCAACGGCGTCCACCTGATGGGCCGCTCGTTCAAATACCACCGCCCCCGCGGCGTACTGTCAGCCGGGGGAGAGGAACCGAACGCGCTCGTCACGATCGGCGCCGGCGCCCGCCACACGCCCAATCTGCGAGCGACGCAGGTGGAGCTGTTCGACGGACTGACGGCTCAGAGCCAGAACCGCTGGCCTTCGCTCGCCGTCGATGCGGGAGCCGTCGCGCAGGCCGCCTCCCCGCTGCTCGGCGCCGGATTCTACTACAAGACCTTCATGGGCCCCCACGCCCTGACGAGGGGCAGCGCTTGGCACCGCGTCTACGAGCCCGCCATACGCCGCGCCGCAGGCCTGGGTATCGCGCCCACGCAGGCCGATCCGGACTCCTATACGCAACGCTACGCCCACTGCGACGTGCTCGTGGTCGGCGCGGGTGCCGCAGGACTCGCCGCGGCGCTGGCGGCATCCGCGGGCGGCGCGCGCGCGATGCTGGTCGACGAGCAGGCGGAATGCGGCGGCGGGTTGCTCGCCGAGCCCGACCTCGTGATCGAGGGCATGAGCGCCGCCTCGTGGGTCTCGACGGCGCTCGGCACGCTGCGGGCGCGTGCCGATGTCGTGGTGCTGCCCCGCACCACCGCCTTCGGCATGTTCGCGCAGAACTACGTGGGCCTCGTCGAGCGCCTGACCGACCACCTCCCCGCCCCCTCCCCCGGCCTCGCGCGCGAGCGGGTCTGGAAGGTGCGCGCGGCCCACGTGATCCTCGCGACCGGCGCGATCGAGCGCCCTCTGGTATTCGCCGGCAACGACCGCCCAGGCGTCATGCTGGCGTCTGCCGCCCGCGCCTACGCGACACGCTGGGCCGTCAAGCCGGGCACGCGGGCCGTGCTCGCCGGCGCCGACGACAGCCTCTACGCCGCCGCCCGCGACCTCGCCCGCAGCGGCGTCGCGATCACCGCCATCGCCGATCTGCGCGATGCTGCCGCCTGCGACACGGACGGCTTTCCGGTGCGTCTGCGGACCGGCGTCACCGGCACGCGCGGCCGCTTGCGGGTGACCTCCGCCGAACTCAGCGGCGGCGAGCGAGTGGTTTGCGATCTCGTGCTGATGGCGGGCGGCTGGACGCCGTCGCTGCACTTGTTCTCCCAGGCGCGCGGCAAACTGACCTTCGACGCGGATCGCAGCATCTACCTCCCAGGCGAAGCGCCTGAGGGCATCGTTTCGGCCGGAGCCTGCCGGGGCGTGTTCGGAATCGCCGCTTGTCTGCAGGACGGCTACGCGGCCGGCGACGGCCGATCCGGCGCCGTCGCCGTGAATCGCGAGATCGTCCCGAACGGCGGGTTCACCGGACTGGTGCCAGGGTCGAAGCCGCGGAAAGCGTTCGTCGATTTCCAGAACGACGTGGAGGCCGCCGACATCCGGCAGGCCATCGATGAGGGCTTCCGCTCGATCGAGCACGTCAAGCGCTACACCACGACGGGGATGGCGACCGACCAGGGCAAGACGTCCAACCTCAACGCCCTGGCGATCGCCGCGGATGCACTCGGCCGCCCGATGCCGCAGGTGGGCTTGACCACCTTCCGCATGCCCTACACGCCAGTCAGCTTCGGGGCGCTGGCGGGCCACGCCCGCGGCGAGTTGCTCGACCCGGTGCGGCCGACGCCGATGCACGCCTGGGCGGCGGCGCGCGGGGCGGTGTTCGAGGATGTCGGACAGTGGAAGCGCGCCCACCATTTCCCGCGCCCGGGCGAGAGCGCCGCGGATGCGGTCGCGCGGGAATGCCGGGCGGTGCGGGAAGGCGCGGGCCTGTTCGATGCCTCCACCCTCGGCAAGATCGAGGTCGTCGGCCCGGACGCGGCAGCGTTCCTCGAGCGCATCTATGTCAATGCCTTCGCCAAGCTGGCGCCCGGCCGCTGCCGCTACGCCGTGATGCTGAGCGAGGCCGGGTTCGTGATGGACGACGGCGTCATCGGGCACCTGGCACCCGACCGCTTCCACGTCACCACAACGACCTCCGGGGCGGCGCAGGTGCTGCACCAGATGGAGGATTTCCTCCAGACCGAGTTCACCGAGCTGCAGGTCTGGCTGACATCCGTGACGGAGCAATGGGCCGTCATCGCCGTGCAGGGCCCGAAGTCGCGCGAGGTCATCGCGCCGCTCGTTGAGGGCGTCGATTTCACCAACTTTCCCCACATGAGCGTTACGGAATGCCGCGTCTGCGGCCACAACGCCCGGCTGTTCCGGGTCAGCTTCACCGGCGAGATGGGCTTCGAGATCAACGTCCCTGCCGGCCACGGCGCGGAGGTTTTGGAAGCGGTCTGGGGACGCGGACAGGCGATCGGAATGGAGCCGTACGGCACCGGAGCAATGCACGTGCTGCGCGCGGAGAAAGGCTACATCGTGATCGGGCAGGACACCGACGGCACGATGACGCCGGGCGACGCCGGGCTCGGCTGGGCGGTGGGGAAGAACAAGCGCGATTTCGTCGGCAAGCGCTCCTTATCGAGACCCGACATGACGGTCCCGAGCCGGCCGCAACTTGTTGGCTTGCTGATCGACGAGCCGGTCCAGGAGGGATCCCAGATCGTCGAAGGTGCCCGCCCGATCGGGCATGTCACCTCTTGTTATCGCAGCGCCACGCTCGGGCGGGTGATCGCGATGGCGGTCATCGAGGGCGGGCGGTCGCGGATGGGCGTGACGGTGGCGGTGCGGGCGGGCGATCGCAGGCTAGCGGGAACGGTGACGTCGGCCGTGTTCTACGACCCCGAAGGAGCCCGGCTGCATGGCTGAGATCGCGCCGGTCGAGACCGGGCCGGTGTTTGTCCTTCGGGCGTGCCCGGAGTTGCCGTCCGACCCATGCCGCGCCGTCGCGCGCGGCGGCTGGACGGCGCTGTGGATGGGGCCGGACGAGTGGCTGGTGATCGGCGCGGCGACGCCGCCGGTGCCGACGCGCGCGGCGGTCGACGTGTCGCACCGGGATCTCTGGTTCGACGTCACGGGGTCGGATGCGGCGGAGCTGCTGGCGGGCGGCGTGCCGCTCGATCTCGACGGGCGCGCATTCCCTGTCGGCATGTGCACGCGAACGGTGTTCGAGAAAGCGGGCATCGTACTGTGGCGCGTCGAAACCGGCCGGTGGCGTATCGGGGTGGCCCGGTCCTTCGCGCCCTACTTCCGTGCCCTTCTCGCCGCGATCGCGGCGGCGAACGGCATCCCGCTCGCCGACGCCGCCCCGGTTCAGCCGATGGTCACTCCGGCGCCAGCACCTTGATCCGGTTGGCCCCCTGGCGCGCG
>DATAPS010000481.1:0-1731 GCA_036265085.1 Acetobacteraceae bacterium
ATCAGCAGGCCGAGGAACACGAACAACGGCACCGCGAGCAGCACGAGGCTGCTCATGCCCTCGTCCATGCGCGAGACGACGATCGAGAGCGGAACATGCGTCATCGTCGCGATGAAGGCGACAGTTGCGGTGCCGAACGCGAAGCCGATCGGCACGCCGAGCAACACGGCGATCCCGAGCAGAAGCACGAAAAAGGCCACGAGGTTCCAATGACCAATGCCCTTGAGCTCGGGCGTCGCGAAGAACAGCAGCGCCGCGACCGCGACCAGCGCGACGCCGACGAGCGCGATATCGCGCAGCGGCATCCGCAGCAGCCGCAGCAGCGAGGTCACCAGCATCAGCGCCGCGCCGACGGGGATCGCACCCGCGCGCAGCATGTCGGACAGACCGAGCGCGGGCGTCTCGATGAACGACTGCTCGCCCGCATAGTCCGCCGCGTACGGCAGCAGAATTCCGAGGAACAGCGCCGGCACCGCGACCGCCAGCACCTCGGCGCGCAGCTCCCACGCGGGCCGCATCCCCGACACGATCGCCGTCAGCCGCATGTGTTGAGCCCGCTGCAGCGCCACCACCGCGCCAAACATCGCGAGCCAGAGGAACAGGATCGAGGCGAGCTCGTCGCTCCACACGAACGGATGGCGGAACACGAACCGGCTCACCACGCCTGCGAAGAGGACGACCATCTCGACAACGACCAGCACCGCGGTCGGCAGCTCGACCGCGTGCCGCAGCACGCGCTCGAGCGGGCCGTTCGCTTCGCCGCGCCAGACCGCCTCCCGCAGCGACGCGAACGAGCCGTCGCTCAAGCCAACGTGCCTACCACGCCCTCCAGCGTGTTCCAGGCCTCCGCGCCGTATTTCTGCTTCCAAGCCGTATAGAAGCCCGCCTTGCGCAGCGCCGCCCGGAACGCCTGCGGATCGACGCCGGTGAAGTGCAACCCCTTCGATTGCAGCGCGCCCTGCAGCGTCGCGTTCAGCTTCGCCACATCCTCCCGCTCGAGCAGCCCCGCCGCGTTCATCTCCCGCTCGACGATCGTGCGCCCGTCGGCGGGCAACGCGTCCCAGGCGCGGCGGTTGGCGAGGAACCAGAACCCGTCCCACATGTGATTGGTCTGAGACAGATACTTCTGTACCTCGTAAAGCTTCGCCGTATCGATCACCGCGAGCGGGTTCTCCTGGCCGTCGACGACATGCGTCTGCAGTGCCGAATAGACCTCGTTGAAGTTGATCGTCGTCGGCGCAGCGCCAAACGCCTGGAACATGCTGGTCCAGAGCGGCGACGCCGGGACGCGGATCTTGAACCCGCCGAGATCATCTGGCGTCTTGATCGGCTTGGTGGAGGACGTGATCTGGCGATAGCCGTTGTCCCATTGCTTCTCGAACGCATAGAGCCCGCGCTTGCCGATCTCGCCGCGAACATAGGCGCCGAGCGGGCCGTCCATCGCCTGCCAGACCTGGGCGTAGTCCTTGAACGCGAAGCCGACGCCATTGATCGAGGCGACCGGCACGAGCGTCGACAGGATCAGGCCGGAAAGCGTGAAGAACTCGACGGCGCCACTGCGCAGCTGCGACAGCGTGTCGGTATCGGAGCCGAGCTGGTTGTTCGGAAAGATCTGGATCTCCACGGCGCCGTTCGTCTGCCGCGTGATGTGGTCGACGGCGGCCTGCGCGCGCACGTTGAGCGGATGCGTCGCGGGCAGGTTGTTGGCGAATTTGTAGGTGAAATCCGCAG
>DATAPS010000482.1:0-6435 GCA_036265085.1 Acetobacteraceae bacterium
TTCCGGGGGGAATTTACCTTTATGGCGGTGATCGGGCCACCACAGGCTTCGGTCCCCGTCCTGATTACGGCCGACCGCAAGTCCGACAGTACATCATTGATAGCGCCTTGCTGTTGCTTCGCGATTACGGTGTCGATGGGCTTCGGCTCGATGATACGATCGATATCCGCACGTTCGGCCAAAGACGGACCGCAAATCGCGAAGGAATTGAGTTACTTCAAGAATTAAATTCGTCTTACCGCAACACAGAGCCCAGCCAATCGGGCAAGATTACCATCGCTGAAGATTTGCAGAGTTCCGGTGATGTTACGCTCCAGACGACCCCGATCGGCCTCGAATTCAACAGCCAATGGGATGACGAGATGGTCAACGTCATGCGCGACGTTGTAACCAGGGTCGCCGATTCGGATCGCAATCTTGGTGCCGTCAAAGACGTGCTCCAAAAGAAAATGGCCAGCGACGTCTTTACTCGAGTTGTCTACACGGAAAATCACGATCAGGTCGGTCATCCACCCGGCCAGAACCGATTGCCGACGTTGATCGATATAAACGACCACGAGAGCGTTTTTGCCAAGAAGCGCTCTACTCTGGCGGCAGCAATCATGCTCACCTCACCCGGAATTCCCATGATTTTCCAAGGTCAGGAGATGCTGGAGACGCGCGACTTCGGCTTCAAGTCGCCGACCATGGTCGATTTCAAGCGAGCCGCGGACCCTAAATTTCGAGGGATTGTGCAGATGTATCGCGACTTGATTGCCCTCAGGCGCAACCTGGCGGGTCAGACCGGTGGGCTGACCGGCCAAAACCTCAACGTCTTCCACTTGGATGATAGCGACAAGACCCTAGCGTACCACCGTTGGGAGACCGGCGGGGCGGGCGACGATGTCGTCGTGGTGGCGAACTTCTCGGACGTGCCTCTACCGACTCTGAACGTGGGCTTCCCGCGCGGCGGACAATGGCACGTGCGGTTCAACAGCGGCGCTGAGGTTTACGATCCTAGCTTCAAGGAAGGCGACAGCTTCGACACCGTAGCAAACCCGGGCGGCAAGGACGGGCTTAACTTCAATGCCAACGTGGGTGTTGGAGCTTACAGCGTGGTGATCCTTTCACAGTGAGACTACGAAAGGTGTGATTGGAACGAGCTTTGGTGCAGAGGATTCTGTCGTGTCTCGCGCTGTTTGCGCCGCGCTGGTGAAGCGGTCGGCGAGAGGAGCGGCGCGGGTGTGTCACCGCCGCGCTGTCCCGGACGGGCGGTGACGCGCTCACGCGACGATCTCGGCGGATTGCACGAAGCGCACGCCGCGTCCGGCAAGATCGGTGCGCGCCGCGTCGAGGGTGGTTCCGCCATCCGCAAGTGGGAGGCCGATGCCTCGGCAGGCGTCCTCGACGACGACAGCCTCGAAGCCGAGCGTGACGGCGTCCTGAGCCGACCACGCGACGCAATAGTCGGTCGCGAGTCCGGCGAAGAAGATCCGCTTGAACCCGCGCCCACGCAGCCAACCGGCGAGTCCGGTCGGCGTCGTGTGGTCGTTCTCGAAGAAAGTGGAGTAGCTGTCGATCGCCGGATGAAACCCCTTCCGCACGATCACTTCAATCCGCGCCTGCGCAAGCGCCGGATGGAGCGCCGCGCCTGGACTGCCCTGCAGCGCGTGGTCCGGCCAGAGAGTCTGATTGCCGTACGGCAGCACGATGTCCGTGAAAGGAGCGGCGCGATGCGTGCTCGCGAAAGAGATGTGTCCGGGCGGATGCCAATCCTGCGTTGCGAAGGCGTGGCGAAACCGGCTGTCGAGCAGGCGGTTAATGATCGGCACCACGGCGTCGCCGTCCGCGACCGGAAGCTCGCCGCCCGGCATGAAGGTCGGCTGGACGTCGACGACGCCGAGGATATCGGTCGTGGGATCGCAGCGCATGGGCGAACGTAGCCTTGCCGCCGCCCGGCGTCAGGTCTTGATCTCGCAGCCAAGTTTGCCGAGCGCCGCGTCGATCCAGCCGCGATCCGGCGCTTTCCCGCGGGCGAGGTCGGCGAGCGTCTTCTCCTCCGCGGCGTGCTTCGCCTCCGTCTCGGCGCAGATCCGCTCGGCGTCGGCATAGGGGACGCAGAGCAGCCCGTCTTCGTCGCCGATCATCAGGTCGCCCGGCTCGATCACCATGCCGTCGATCGCCACAGCCGCGCCGATCTCGCCGGGGCCGTCCTTGTAAGGACCGCGATGCGTGACGCCCGCGGCGAAAACCGGAAAGTCCTGCTTGCGGATCGTGCCGTAGTCGCGGATCGCGCCGTCGATGACCATGCCGCCGATCCCGCGCAGGATCGCGTAGTTCATCATGATCTCGCCGACGATCGCATTGGTGAGGTCGCCGCCGGCATCGACGACGATGATGTCGCCCGGGGCCGCGGTGTCGATCGCCTTGTGCACCATCAGGTTGTCGCCGGGCCGCGTCTTCACCGTGAACGCCGGTCCAGCCATGACCGCACCACTATGCATCGGGCGGAGGCGCGGACCGCCTGCGCTCATGCGCGACATGCAGTCGCTGATGTTCGCGACGGGAAGCGTCGTGAAGCGTGCGACGAGCGACCGGTCCACGCGGCGCGCAACCGGGGCGATGCTGAAGCCGATCATGTCCCGCGCTCTGTCACGCCGCCATCGCGAACTGCTTGTCGATCTGCGCGGACAGGCGCGGATACACGCGGCGTGCGTTGCCCTCGTAGATCTTCTGCTTGTCGGCGGCCGAGAGCGGGAGTTGCTCGATGTAGCGCTTGGTGTCGTCGTAGTGGTGGCCGGTCTCGGGATCGATACCGCGCACCGCGCCTATCATCTCGGATGCGAACAGGATGTTGTCGACCGGGATCACCTTCGCCAGCAATTCCTGTCCGGGCAGGTGATAGACGCAGGTGTCGAAGAACACGTTGCGCAGCAGATGCTCCTTCAGGGGCGGCAGCTTCATGTCCTGCGCAAGGCCGCGGAAGCGGCCCCAATGGAACGGCACCGCGCCGCCGCCGTGCGGGATAATGAATTTCAGGGTCGGAAAGTCCTTGAAGAGATTCGACGTCATGAACTGCATGAACGCAGTGGTGTCGCCGTTCAGGTAATGCGACCCGGTGGTGTGGAAGGCCGGATTGCAGGCGGCGCTGACATGGATCATGCCGGGCACGTCCAGTTCCACCATCTTCTCGTAGATCGGATACCAGTAGCGGTCCGAGAGCGGCGGGTCCTGCCAATGACCGCCGGACGGATCGGGGTTCAGGTTGCAGCCGACCATGCCGTATTCGGTGACGCAACGCTCCAGCTCGGCGATGCAGTTCTTCGGCGACACGCGCGCGCTCTGCGGCAGCATGCAGACGCCGATGAAGTTGCGCGGAAACAGCGAGCAGACACGGTGGATCAGCTCGTTGCAGGCGCTGGCCCATTCCTCGCTGGTACGCGCATCGCCGAGATGGTGGCCCATGCCGGCCGCGCGCGGCGAGAAGATCGTCAAGTCGGTGCCGCGCTCGCGCTGCGCCTTGAGCTGGCCGCCGGTGATGCTCTCGCGGATCTCGTCGTCAGTGACCGGCGGCCGCGGCGGCGACGCTTTTCCGGCGGCGTGCGCGGCCACCTGCTGCTCGCGCCAGCCTTCGTGTTGCTTCGGCGACGTCGTGTAATGACCGTGGCAGTCGATGATCATAGGACCTCGCTCGCTCTTGCCTGGCGCGACGCGGCCAGCGCTTCCGCGCCTGACATGCGGCGCATACCGATATGCTGTTCCATCAATGCCGCGTCCGACACAAGCTCGGCGCTGGTTCCGGCGTGAACGACGCGGCCGCGGTCGAGCACCATCGCGTGATGGGTCATGTCCAGCGCGAGCCGCGCATGCTGCTCAACCAGGATGACCGCGAGCCCCTCCTGCTGCATCAGGAACGGGATCCGCGACGCGATCTCCTGCACGACGACGGGCGCCAATCCCTCCATCGGCTCGTCGAGCAGGAGCAGTGCGGGATTGGTGGCGAGCGCGCGGCCGATCGCGAGCATCTGCTGCTCGCCGCCGGAGAGTTGCGTGCCGAAGTTGCGGCGGCGCTCCTGCAGGCGCGGGAACAGCTCGTAGATGCGGGCGCGCGTCCAGGGGCCGCGGCGCGCGGCGATGACGAGGTGCTCCTCGACCGTGAGCGAGGGGAAGCACTCGCGCTCCTGCGGCACCCAGCCGATGCCGGCGCGCACGCGCGCATGCGGCGACATGCGCGTGATGTCGCGGCCCCGAAACGCGACGCGACCGGCGCGCGCGGGGAGATGGCCCATGAGCGCGAGCATCAGCGTCGACTTGCCCACGCCGTTGCGGCCTAGCACGGCGAGCGACCCGCCGCGTTCAAGGCTGAGCGACACGTCCTCCAGGACCAATCCTTCGCCGTAACCCGCGCTGAGCCCGGCAACGTCGAGGAGAGCGTCAGGCATGGACGTGCTCGCCGAGATAGACCTCGCGCACGCCGGGGTGCGCGCCGATTTCCGCGGGCGTTCCCTCCGTCATGATCTCGCCCGCGACGAGCACGGTGACATGCTGCGCGAAACGCGCGACGAGCTCCATGTCGTGCTCGATGAACAGCACCGCGACATCGGACGGGAGCGCGGCGATGACCTCGAAAATCTCAGTGCTCTCGCCCGTCGGAACGCCGGCCGCAGGCTCATCGAGCAGGAGCACTTTCGGATTGAGCGAGAGCGCGAGGGCGATCTCAAGGAGCCGCTGGCGGCCGTAAGGCAGCTCGCGCGTGCGGCGCCGGGCATCGGCGCCGAAGCCGAGCCGTTCGAGCAGAGCTGCGGATTCGGCGATTGCGCTGCGACAACCCGAGAGCGAACGAACCGGATTGAAGCCGATGCCGTCGCGCTCGGAGACCGCCATCACGACGGATTCGAGCGGTGTCAGGTCGGCGAACAGCGTGTTGATCTGGAACGTCCGCACAAGCCCGCGCCGCACCCGCCGCTCCGCCGGCACTTGCGTGACATCCGCGCCGTCGAGTTTCACGGAACCCGACGAAGGCGGGAGGATTCCCGTCAGCAGGTTGATCAGCGTGCTCTTACCCGCGCCGTTCGGGCCTATGAGCGCATGGCGGGCGCCGTATGGCAGCCGGAAGTTCACGTCGCGGGTCACGTGCAGCGAGCCGAAGCTGCGGTTCAATCCGACCGTTTCAAGCGCGTATCCGTCGCTCATCGCCGCGACGCCGCAGCACGCAACTTGCCGACAAGGCCAAGCACGCCGCCGCTGCCGGACAGCACCACGAGAAACAGAATCAAGCCGAGCCAGAAATTCCAATAGACCGGACTGAGCTCCGACAGTCGGTCGCGCGCGATGAGATAGAGCGCCGCACCGATCACCCCGCCGGACAGAGTTCCGACCCCGCCGAGAACCACCATGATCAAGGCTGACAGCGACCGGTCGAAGCTGAGCACCTCCAGCGCGACGAACTGCGTTGTCTGCGCGAGCACCGCGCCCGCGATGCCGGCGAATGCGGCAGAGATCGCGAAGATGGCGCGAATGCGGTTGCTCACGGAAATCCCAAGTGCCGGGACGCGGCGAAGATTGCCGCGGATGCCGTGGAGCTGCAGGCCGAACGGCGAATTCACCAGCCGCCGGGCCAGCACGTAGCAGATCAACGTCACGGCAAAGGCGTAGATGAAGGCGCCGCGCCCGATCAGGTCGAACTCCAGCACCCCGAACACGGGCGAGAACGACATGCCCTGCAGCCCGTCGTCGCCGCCGGTCAGGCCGGTCCAGCGGTTCGCGACCTCGAACAGCAGCAAGCCGATCCCGAGCGTCACCGTCAGCAGGGCGATGCCGCGCACCCGCGCGACGATCGCGCTGCACAGCAGCCCGAACACGCCCGCGACCGCGCCGCCCGCCAGCAGCCCGGTCACCGGCTCCGTCCAGCCCGCGGTGGCGAGCAGGCCCGCGGTGTAGGCGCCGAGCCCGAAGAACGCGGCGTGCCCGAGCGACGCAATGCCGGTGTAGCCGACCAGCAGATCGAGCGACATCGCGAACAATCCGGCGATCAGGACCTGGCTGCCGAGAAGGAGATGTTCGGGGAACAGCACATAGGAAGCGGCGGCGCCGATCCAGATCGCGATCTCGTCGATCCGCCAGCGGCTGCGTGCCGCGAAGAAGGCGTAGGCGCTGTCGGCGATTCCGGCGCTCACCGCCTGCCCATCAGACCCTGCGGCCGCACCAGCAGGACGACGACGGTGACGAAGTAGAGGATGAAGGCGCCGACCTCCGGCAGGTAGTATTTCCCCGCGACATCGCAGATGCCGAGCAGGAGTGCGGCGAGCAGCGTGCCGCGGATGGATGCCAATCCGCCCACCACGACGACAAACAGCAGATATACGAGGAACTTGACCGGGAAGTTCGGATCGAGCCCGATAAGATTGATCGCGAGCCCGCCCCCCAATCCCGCAAGCGCACTGCCGATCACGAAAG
>DATAPS010000483.1:0-12850 GCA_036265085.1 Acetobacteraceae bacterium
CGGCTGACCTATCCGGCGAAGCTGGTGGAGGAGGCCCGCCACCGTCCCGAGGCGCAAGGCGGTCACGAGCACGGCGACATGCCGTCCGAAGACGGCAGCCTGTGGGCGAAGCTGTCGCGCCGGGACACATGGTTCGCCATCGCGCAGAATTTCGCGATGGACTGGTCAATGCTGTGGAAGGATTTGCTGCTCGGCTTCCTCATCGCCGGGGCGCTCTCGGTCTTTGTGCCGGAAGGCGTTTGGCAGGCCTTATTCGTGCAGGGGGCCAGCCCGTGGGTGCAGGTTCCCGCCAACGCGTTGATAGGGCCGCTCGTCGCCGTCCTGTCTTTCGTCTGCTCGATCGGCAATGTGCCGTTGGCGGCGGTGCTGTGGGCTTCGGGGGTGAGCTTCGGCGGCGTGCTGGCGTTCCTTTATGCGGACTTGATCGTGCTGCCGCTGATCGACGCCTTCCGCCGTTACTTTGGGTGGAAAATGGCCGCCTATATCGCCGCCGTGTTCTACGCGACGATGGTGGCCGCCGCGATGATCATGGACGTGGCGTTCAGTGCTCTTGGCTGGATTCCAGATCGCCGCCCCGACATGCGGGCCGAGATGATCCATTTCTCGCTGAACTACACCTTCTGGCTCAACATCGCCTTCGCCGTGCTCGCCATCACACTGTTTGCACTCGCCCGCCGGCGTCCCATGCAGCACGGGCATTGCGAACACCACGCGCCACACGCGCACGCGCATCACCACTAAGGCCAGATGCTCCGCGCCGCGTCGGCCGGAGTGACAGGCCTTGGGTCACCAGAAGAAGCGGAGCCGGGCGTGGTCGCGGTCGCCCATCAATCACATGAAGGGGAATACACCATGCACAGCGCCACGAAACGCGTTCCAGTTCTCGCCACCCTGACGCTGCTGCTGCTGACCGCTCCGTCCTTCGCGCAGCAAACCACGCCGATGCAGAACGACATACAGGGCATGCCGCACAGAATGCCGGGCATGTCCGGCGGCGCGGGGAGTCCCGCCGACACGGCGATGATGTCGGGAATGGAGAAGATGCAGCACGCCATGATGGCCGCGCCATTGACGGGCGATCCCGACCAGGATTTCGTCGCCATGATGATTCCGCACCATCAGGGCGCAATCGAGATGGCGAAAACTGAGCTGCAATATGGGAAAGACCCGGAAATCCGAAAACTGGCGACAGCTATCGTCGCCGCGCAGGATGAGGAGATCGCGGAAATGAAGCAGTGGCAGGCTAACCATCCGGCCAAGTAGCTGGCGTCACTACGGGGTCCCGCTGGTCTGCTGGCGCAGACTTCGTAGTCATCTTCACAATTCAAGCAGATCGTGTGAAAGCTGAACCGCAGCGGACTCTGACTCGGAAGTGCCGGGCGGCAGAATTGGCGCACGAAGAAGATCGTGGGCCACAAACCGCTCGCAGACGCTGCTTCTGCCGGAATCGCTGGACGCCGACGTTGGGCCGAAGAATCCGGGCAGGTCACGCAAGGTCCGCTCAGCAGCACCAGTGGCCATGGCCCGGCGGGTACCAAGCGTCAGATTCTACCTACCAGCCTGGTAGAGATTTCGCGGGTCGGTTTATCGGATCAATACAGGACCGACGGAAGCCAAGCGGCGCCCGGCTCGCTATACGGGCCGATGCTCATGAGCGTCCATTGCATCACCAATCGCAGACCGCTGTCGGCGTTCCGTGTTTGAGTCGTCCGCATAAGCGTCAATCTCGCCAAGCAGACGTTCGGCGACGGTGCGCGTGGCCGACATTTGCAAGATGGAGGATCGATCCTGAGGCCGCATGGAAGTCGCTCCGGTTGTTGCTAGCCGAAACTTCCGGCATTCATGCTCCGGCAGCATTTCCGCGCGAGAGAATGTGGCTACGAATGTCGCTCTGGGATGTCCGTGCCGTCCGGTTACGGCACTCCGCTCGCGAATGTCGAAGCGGATGCCGCTCGGGCTACCCCCGCCTTGATCACAAGACCTAGGACATGGCCGCCATCACGACCGCCGTTGCGTCCGCGGGCGGCCACGGCTTGCGCGGAGCACGTCGCGATGACGCGGGCAGAGCCACGCCCTGGCGCGTAAGGCGGGTTTGACGGACCGCGGCGCATGGCGCGAAAGTTTGCGATCTCTATGGGAGGGGTCCGGTGACCGAAAAAGTCGTCGTCCTGCTGGGGACCAAGAAGGGTGCATTCCTCGCCGAGAGCACCGCGGAACGCAGATCCTGGGGGCTGCGCGGGCCGTTCTGCGAGACGTGGCCGATCAACCATGCGATCGCCGATCCCGCGTCCGGCACGATCTACGGCGCGGGCGGCAATGAGTGGTTCGGGCCGGCCGTGTGGAAATCGCAAGATCTCGGCGCGACCTGGACGCATTCCAGCGACGGCCTCGCCTACGCGGCGGGGGAAGAGCCGATCAAGTCGGTCTGGAGCTTGGCGTGCCGCAACGGCGCGGTCTATGCGGGTGTTCAACCCGCGGGGCTGTTCCGCAGCAACGATGGCGGGCAGTCCTGGCGCCATATCGAGGGCCTGCAGCAGCACCCGACGCGGCCGCAGTGGCAGCCGGGCGGCGCGGGGCTGATCCTGCATTCGCTGGTGCCGCATCCCGAGGACGGGGAGAAAATCTGGGTCGGCATCTCGTCCGCCGGGGTCTTCCACACGGCGGATGGCGGGGCGACCTGGGAGCCGCGCAACCGCGGCACGCGGGCCGACTACAACCCGGAAGACCAACGATATCCGGAGTTCGGCCAGTGTGTGCACTGCCTGGTCATGGCGCCGGGGACGCCGGACCGGCTGTATCAACAGAACCACTGCGGGATGTATCGCAGCGATGACGGCGGACGCAGTTGGCAAAGCATCGAGGCCGGTTTGCCCTCGACATTCGGCTTTCCGGCCGCGGCCCACCCGCGCGATCCAGAGACGCTGTTCCTCGTGCCGCTGAACGGCGACAGCGCGGGCCGCTTCGTCCCCGACGCGAAAGCCGCCGTCTGGCGCACCCGCGACGGCGGCCGGAGCTGGGAGGCGCGCCGCGAAGGCTTGCCGCAGAGCAACGTGTTCTTCGGCGTGCTACGGCAGGCGCTGGCGACCGACCGGCTGGAGCCGACGGGCGTCTATTTCGGCACCAACACCGGGAGTCTGTACGCGAGCGCGGATGAGGGCGACCGCTGGAGCTGCGTCGCCGAGCATCTGCCGCCGATCCTGTCGGTCGAGACGCTGGTTCTGGACGCGTAGATGGCGGACGGAAGCACCACGGCCCCGGGCATAACCGTGAAGCTGCCGACGGCGCTGCTGGCGCTGTTCCCGAGCGCCGTTGCGCGGGTGGAACTGACGGCCATGACCGTGCGCGAGGCGATCGACGGGCTCGACCGGCGCTGGCCGGGGATGCGGGACCGGCTGTGCGACTCCTCGCCCCGCATCCGCCGCCACATCAACGTGTTCGTCGACGGCGAGAAGGCGACGCTGGAGACGCGCCTCGCGCCCGGCTCGGACGTATTCGTCATTACGGCGATCAGCGGCGGCTGATCACTCACGCGCTCGACCCCAGGCTAGGCGGCGATGTCCGCGGAGACTTCCCGCCAAGCGGCGCGCAGCCACGCCGCCACGGCGGCATTGTGCTCGAAGATCGAGTATTTCGCGCCTCCGCCGTAGTCGGGCGGCGGGATCATCTCGCAGGTGATCTGGCCAAGATGGCTGCGCGGATCGGTCGCGTGATGCCGCATAAGCTCCAGCAGCACCGCCTTCCACGGCCCCAGCGCCGCCTCGTCCCAATTCGCGTGCCACTCCCCGGGCGCGACTGGCTTGAACGGATACTGCACGCCCCGCCCGACGCTGCCGTCCGCATGTCGCGCCCAGATGTTCGGCGGATTGTTCGGCACCGCCGGGCGCGCGTGCGCGTGCCGCACCCAGTTCCGCGCGATCCATTGCGAGCAGACGTTTCCGGGCTTCGCCGGGTCGAGCACGAGCCCGGCGGCGAGGTCTTCGCGAAGGTTCTCGCGGTCGAGCTCGCGCGGGTTGTCGATCTTGAAGATCACGTGCGAGTGGTCGAGCGTCATTTGGAAACGCGCGCCGTGCGCCTCGACGATCTCCGCCACCTCGGTGACGCGCGGGAAGCGCTCGGACCACATGTTGATGTGCACCTCGAAACAGGGCGTCACCCCGAGCTGGTCGCCCAGCTCCGCCGCGCGCAGGTATGCCTCGGCCACCTGCACGTCGGATACCCGGCTTCCGCCGGCATCGCGCGCGCCGATCTGCACGTTGACGACCCGCATCCCGAAATCGCTCGCGACGCGCAGATGCCATTCCAGCAGCGGCTCGTCCCGGCCCAGCGCATAGTAGAAGCCGCCGGAGAGCAACGGCACTCCATGCTTGGCCGCAGCAGCCCGGAACAGATCGAGCTGGCCCGGCAGAGGCATCCGCTCGACGAAATCGAACGCGCCCGCCTCTTTCACCATGCGGAACACCGTGTCGACGTCGAAAACGTCGGCGTCCGTATGGACGACGCCGCCGAACGAGACGCCGATAAGCAGGTCTCGCGTCATATCCCCTCCCCGGGCGCGGGCCTTTGTGCGGCGGGGCCGCCCCCATATAAGCGCGCCATGGAAGCGACCTTCCGCAAGATGCACGGCTGCGGCAACGATTTTGTCGTCCTCGATGCGCGCCCGCACCCCCTGGCGCTGACGCCTGCCCGCGCCGCCGCCATCGCCGACCGGAGGCGCGGGGTCGGCTGCGACCAGCTCATCGTCATCGAGCCGCCGCCCTCGGACAGCAACGCCGACGCCTTCATGCGGATCCGCAACCCCGACGGCGGCGAGGCCGGCGCCTGCGGCAACGCCACTCGCTGCGTCGCCGCCGTGCTGTTCGAGGAAACCGGCCGCCGGACCCAGGTGATCCGCACCGTCGCCGGAAATCTCCCGAGTGAGATGCTTCTCGACGGCCGCGTCCGGGTCGACATGGGCCCCGCGCGCGACGGCTGGGACGACGTCCCCCTCGCCGCCCCCGCCGACACGCTGCATCTCGATCTCGCCGAAGGCCCGGTGGCCGACCCCGCGGCCGTGTCGGTGGGAAACCCGCACGCGACCTTCTTCGTCGCCGACCTCGATGCGCTCGACATCGCCGCCGTCGGCCCCCGCCTCGAGCACGCCTCGATCTTCCCGGACCGCGCCAATATCGGCTTCGCGGAGATCCTCTCGCCCGCCCATCTCCGCCTGCGCGTCTGGGAGCGCGGCGCCGGCCTCACGCTTGCCTGCGGTTCCGGCGCCTGTGCCGCCGCGGTCAACGCCGCCCGCCGTGGGCTGACCGAACGCGAGGTGACCGTCGAGGTCGACGGCGGCACGCTCGAGATCGCATGGCGTCCGGACGGCCGCGTGTTCATGACCGGCCCGGTGGCCACCGCCTTCCGCGGTACGATCGACCTCGCGGCGTATCCGGCATGAGCGCCGAAATCCTCACTTTCGGCTGCCGCCTCAACGCCTACGAGAGCGAGGTCATCCGCGTCCACACCGCGCACCTCGGCGACATCATCGTCGTCAACACCTGCGCCGTCACCGCGGAAGCCGAGCGCCAGGCCCGCCAAGCCATCCGCCGCGCCCACCGCGAGCGCCCGAATGCCCGCATCGTCGTCACTGGTTGCGCCGCCCAGATCGCGCCCGGGAGCTGGGCCGCCCTGCCCGGCGTCACCCGCGTCCTCGGCAACCAGGAGAAGCTGCGCCCCGAGTGCTGGACCGCCGACGCCCCCGGCGCCGTCGCCGACATCATGCAGGCGCGCGAAACCGCGCCGCATCTCGTGACCGAGTTCGCCGGCCGCGCCCGCGCCTTCGTGCAGGTGCAGCAGGGCTGCGACCATCGCTGCACGTTCTGCATCATCCCGTTCGGCCGCGGCCCGAGCCGCAGCGTTCCGATCGGCGCGATCGTCGAGCAGGTCCGCATCCTCGTCGCGGGCGGCTGCAACGAGGTGGTGCTCACCGGCGTCGACCTGACCAGCTACGGCCCGGACCTCCCCGGCCAGCCCGCGCTCGGCCAGATGATCCGCCGCCTATTGGCTCTCGTCCCCGAGCTGCGCCGCCTCCGCCTCTCCTCGCTCGACCCGGAAGAAATCGACGCCGACCTCTGGCGCCTGATCGCCGAGGAGCCGCGTCTGATGCCGCATCTGCATCTCTCGCTGCAGGCGGGCTCCGACCTGATCCTGAAGCGCATGAAGCGCCGCCACTCCCGCGCCGGCGCATTGCGGACCATTCGCCGCGCTCGCGATCTCCGCCCCGGCCTTGCCATCGGGGCCGACCTGATCGCCGGCTTCCCGACCGAAACCGACGTGCTGTTCGCCGAGACACTCGCTTTCGTCGAAGAAGCGGACATTCCTTTCCTCCACGTCTTCCCCTACAGCGAACGCCCCGGCACCCCCGCAACCCGCATGCCCGCCGTCCCCAAGGAGCTGCGCACCCAACGCGCCGCCGCGTTGCGCGCAGCCGGCCGCCGCAACGCCGCCCGCTTCTTCGCCAGCCTGATCGGGCATGAGACCGCCGTCCTCGCCGAGACCGGCCAAGCCGGCCACACCGAGCATTTCGCCCCCGCCCGCCTCTTCGCCTCTCCGGGTGTTGTCGTGCGCGCTCATATCGTCGGTGCCGACGCGAGCGGCGTCGACGCGGTCGCCGCCTGATGGCGCTCGGCTTCCTCTCCCGGCTCAAGCACGGCCTCGCCCGCAGCACCGCCAAGCTCACCGACGGCATCGGCGCGGCCTTCACCAAGCGCCGGCTCGACGAAGCCGCGCTCGAGGATCTCGAAGACCTTCTGATCTCCGCAGATCTCGGCACAGAGGTCGCCAAGCGCGTGATCGCCGCCTTCCGCCGCTCCCGGTTCGGGAAGGAAGTCACCGATCAGGAGGTGAAGGAGGCTCTGGCCGAGGAAATCGCCGCCATTCTCGCCCCTGTCGCCAAGCCGCTCGTGCTCGACCCCGCGCTCAAGCCGCACGTGGTGCTGGTGGTCGGCGTCAACGGCACCGGCAAGACGACGACGATCGGCAAGCTCGCGCAGCAATACCGCGATGCCGGCCTCCGCTGCATGCTCGTCGCCGGCGATACGTTCCGCGCCGCCGCCGTCGAGCAGCTTCAGATCTGGGGTCAGCACGCCGGCGTCCCGGTCGCCGCCGCCCCCGCGAACTCAGATCCCGCCGGTCTCGCGTTCGACGCCCTGACCCGCGCTCGCGCCGACGGCACCGACGTCCTACTGATCGACACGGCCGGCCGGCTGCACAACAAGACCGTGCTGATGGACGAGCTGCGAAAGATCATCCGCGTGATGCGCAAGCAGGACGAGACCACGCCGCATTCGATCGTGCTCGTGCTCGACGCGACCACCGGCCAGAACGCGCTGCAGCAGGTGAACGTGTTCCGCGAGATGGTCGCGATCACAGGCCTCATCGTCACCAAGCTCGACGGCAGCGCGCGGGGCGGTATCGTCGTGGCGCTCGCCGAGGAGTTCGGCATGCCGGTTCATGCAGTCGGCGTCGGCGAACAGATCGGTGATCTGCGACCGTTCGACGCCACCGAGTTCGCGCGCGGCTTGGTCGGGCTGTGAGCGCACTCAGAACGATGCGGCCGTCACGGGCTGCGATGGGCCGGTGGCGGCGAGCTGCGGGGCTGCCGGCACTCTCTGGATCAACTGCGCGCCGACCAAAACGCTGAGCCAGATTGCGATCGCGAACGCCACCGTATCGATGGCCGGTTGCTCCTCGCGGCGTTCCTGAGCGACCGCGCGCGCGCGCTTGCGGGGCGGAAAGATCCGTTTCATGGCGTCTCCTGGCCGGCGGACCGGCTTGCGAATAACTGTCTGCCTCCGCGAACGCGCGGGGCAGATGCTTTGATCCTCAGGAGACTGGATTTCGAGCGGCCGTCACCGCGGTTTGAACCGCGCGACCGTGAGCGGGTTACTGGATCGGAACGCTCAGAGTGCCGCCGACGCCCGGGTGGGCCCTTTGGAACTGCGCGGTCTGAGCGGTCGAGCCGCTGACAAAGCCTTCGCCGCGATAGGTATCTTTGTTGGTGAACAGGCTCGGAGCCAGAGACGGCTGTGCTTGATTGGTCGGGCCCGGTGCGTTCAGATCGGTGTTGGGCACCGGCGCGGCGGTGAAGCCGTGCGACGGGGCCTGCGTCGTCGAACTCTCGAACCTCGATACGGCGTCGGCACCTGCGGTGCGGGCGATTACGAAGGTCGTCGGAGGACTTGCCGCCGTGCACATGGCTATCGCGGCGATGCCGAGACCGATCCGGATCATTCGAGCCCTCCCGCTCAGATCTGCGCGGCTCGCCAGTGTTGCAGCCTATGCAGATGCGGGCGTTCTTAGCGGCTAAACGGTGCTACGCTCAAGAACTGTGCCATAGCCGTGCTCAGTATTCGCACGAACCGTTGCATCTGGGCGACACGAACCCCGGTTCGGTGTCGCGAATCCCGCTGTGCTCTCCTCAGACGGAAAAGGGTACGGGCGGCTTCGCCTTCAAATCGTCGGGCATCATGCGATCGTCCCCGCACTGCGCTGCCGGCGAGAGCATGCGGAGCGCATGGCAGTGCCACGGCGGGAGCAGGGCTTGGCCGTCCGCCATCACCGCATCCCGAAACAGCGGAATGGTCACCAGCAGCTCGTCCGGATTTCGACAGATCAGCCACCGCGGCCGCGGCGCAGCCGCGTAGCCGAAGGGGCCGTCGCGGTAGGAATGGCGGATTTCCTGCCCGAGCCGATGCAGGATCGCCACCATGCCGCCCGGGAACATGGTGAGAAGGTGCGCATTCCCGCCCTGGACCGTGATGTGGAAATCGGCGTGGGCGTAGAGGCGCAGTTTGGTCTCGTTGTAGCCCGTGCGTCCCGCCCGCTCGGCCGCGATCTCGTCGAACAGCACCACCTCCGGATGCCGCTGAAGCACGGCGAGGTCGTCGAACGGGAGATCCGGCTGATGATCGGCCGAGTAGCCGCAGGGCGTCCCGTGGATCCCGGGGCGCAGATAGACGACGCGGAATCGCCCCGTGAGCGCGCCGAACAGCCGGTCGAGGATCGGGAGCGGGATGACGTTGACGGGCGGCCCCGACCATTCGGCTGTCGCCTTGTTGTGGATCACCAGCAGCGGCTTGTCGCCCGCGAAGGCGCCGTCGCGGAAATGCCGGCGGTAGTCGGGGAACACCTCGAACCCGGTGCGCCGCGCCGCGTGGTCGTCGCGGTTCGGCAGCCAGGCGGGCCGCGCGGGCGGGGGGACATATCGGCGGGGCCGTGCTTCCTCCGCGATCTCCCCGTCCGCGAGGAAGAAGTAGAACGGGCGCATCCCCGCATAGGTGCAGACCTGCCGGCCCCGCATGAGGCCGGTCAGGTGCAGCCAATAGACGAACGGCACGAAGGAATTTACCTCCGCGCCGAACTCGCCTTCCACCACGAGCCGCTCGGGGAGACCGGCGGATAACGGGAACGGCGGCACCAAGCGTTTTGCTCCTTTGCCGAATCCCATGATGCGCCCGCATGCACTAACGCGGAGTTAAGCGCGCCGAGGGCCCCCGAGCCGCCGCTCCAGCCGCGCGCTCGCGAAGGAGAGGGGCCAACAGATCGCAAAGTAGAACAGCCCGATGAACCCGAACACCAGCAGCGGCGCGTAGGTGTTGTTGTTGACGATCTGCCCGGCCCGCGAGAGCTCGACGAAGCCGATCAGCGACGCGAGCGACGTGCCCTTGATGACATGCACGAGGAACCCGACCGTCGGCGCCACCGCGATCCGCGCCGCCTGCGGCAGGGTCACGCGCGCAAACGTCGCATAGGGGCGCAGCCCCAGGGCGGCCGCAGCCTGACGCTGCCCCTCGGGCACCGCCTCGATGCAGCCGGCCCAGACCTCGCCCAGGAACGCGGCCGCGTTGACCGAGAAGCAGATCGCGGCCGCCGCGAGCGCGCTGATGTCCCAGCCCGCCATTGTCGCGCCGAAGAATACGATGAAGATCTGGATCAGCAGCGGGGTTCCCTGGTTCACGCGGACGAAGGCGGTCGCGAGCCCGCGCGTCACCCGCCCGCGCGACACACGGCAGAGCGCGACCGCCAACCCGCATACGCCGCCGCCCGCGAACGCCACCAGCGACAGCACCACCGTCCAGAGCGCGCCGCGCAGCAGGAACAGCAGATCGTGCAGGCCGAAATCGTGCTGCATCGGCTCAGGCGGGATAGGCGAACAGACGCCGCTCGAACACGCCGAACAGGAGCGCGAAGGCCCATGACGCGACGAAATACATCGCGCCGATCGTCACGTACACCTCGAAGCTGCGATACGTCAGCGAGACGATGTATTCGCCGACATGCGTCAGCTCGTCGGCCGAGATCGCGCTGACGACGCTGGTGCCGAGCAGCAGCACGTTGAACTGGCTGGTCAGCGCCGGAAACACCGCGCGCAGCGCCGGCACGAGCACGATCAAACGGAACACCTGGAGGCGATGCAGCCCCAGTGCCAGGCCGGCCTCGACCTGCGTGCGGCTGACCGATTCGATGCCGGCCCGCATGATCTCGGTCATATACGCCGCCGCGTTCAGCGTCAGCGCCACCAGTGCGGCCGTGTCAGGCCGCAGCCGCATGCCCAGCGCTGGCAGGCCGAAGAACACGAAGAACACCTGTACGAGCAGCGGCGTGTTGCGGATCAGCTCGACATAGGCGTCGACCGGCGCGCGCAGCGTCCGCTTGCCGGAGAGCTTGCCCGCCGCAAGCAGAAGCGCGACTGCGCCGCCGATGGCGGCGGCTAGCGCCGCTAGCCGGATGCTCAGCCACAGCCCCGTCAGGAGCGCGCCGAACGCTGCGAAGACGGGCGTGAAATCGACGGCGTAGGTCACGTCACGTCGTCTAGCGGGAAGGAAGCTGCTCCCTCATCCTCGCGTCACTGCGTCGGCATCTTCAGATCCGGCAGCGGCGCGCCCACCCACTTGTCATTGATCTTCTCGATCGTCCGGTCCGCCTTCCACGCCGAGATCGCCTCGTTCACCCAGGCCAGCAGTTCGGTCGCGCTCGGCCGGACCGCGACACCCTCGACTTGCGTGTTCAGGTCGAATTTCCGCTCGTACTTGCCCTTGCCGGTCAGCCGCTCCATCGCCGGGATCGAGGTCGTGGACGCGGTGACGACATCGACCTGCCCGGCCGCCAGCGCCTGTCGCACCGATGCGTCGTCGTCGAAGCGCAGGATGTTCGTCCCCGGTGGCACGATCTTCGAGAGCGAGATATCGGCAGTGTTCGCCCGCGGCACGCCGATCGTCATGCCTTTCAGGTCCGCCGGTCCCGTGACCTTCGCGCTCTTCGGCGCCCACACGAATTGCGAGAACCCGGAATAGGGCTCCGAAAACAGCACGAGCTTGCTGCGTTCGGGGATGATGCCGAGCACCGCGACCAGCATGTCCACCTTGCCGGTCAGCAGGTAGGGAATGCGGTTCGGCCCGGTGACGACGACCATGTCGAGCGGCACGCCCATCCGCTTGGCGAGCAGCTTCGCGATATCGGCGTCGTAGCCATCCGGCTTGTTGTCCTCGTTGAGGATCGCGTAGGGCGGCACGTCCACCATCACGCCGACGACCAGCTTGCCGCGCGCTTTTATTTCGGCGGGGGTTTGGGCGCAGGCGACAGAAGCCGCAAGCATGATAATCGCCGCAGACGCACAGGCGAGAGCCGCGAACCACCTGCTGGAAGGGATGCGGGGAAAGCGCTCGGAGGTGGTAAACGTCACGGATCAGTCTCCCTGGTACGCGTTTCGAAGCTACGCTTTGTGCTCACTATCGACTAGCGGCACGGCGATGGCTTGCAGCCCGTATGACAGGACAGGACCGATGTTGCCAAGTCGCCGGATGGCGACACTCCGTTCCGATGCAGCACGTGCGGTGAGGTTCAGGCGAAAGCCACCGCTAAGCCCAACGGGGTGAACAACGCCTACCTGTTGGAATCGGATTCCTGCCATTTCCCGCATCGGCGCGCATCGAACTCGACAACAAGTACGCGATGCTTCACCAGTCGATGCTCCACGACACACGCAGCCACGGATTGCAAGAACGCTGTCTCCGCGGGCCCGAAGCTGTCGTCGTGCGGCAAGTCGATGATAAGCTTGCCGTCCGGATTGCGACTCTTTGTCGCCTCCTGCAACGAAGTAAGGCGCGCTGTGGGATATTTGGAAGGCGGGAATACGGTCACGGTGCCGGCGGACCAGTGAACGCGCCCGCGCGCGATCTCAGTAGCGTAGATCCGTGTGGGCGTGATCAAATAGTCATTGCCGTTCATATCGATGGCACCAACCAGGATCGTGTCCGCGGGTTTAGATGAAGCTGCGATGAGCTGAGCTGCTTCCCGGACTTGATCACGAAACGGACTATAAAAGGACACCTTTTGATTGGGATATCCCGTCGCGAGATAAGTGATAAGGGCAACGGCACATGTGATTGAGGCAAACCTCGGTCCGAAACTGGTGCGCATCAGCCAATTTCGGTCCAGCACAATGGCGAGCAGTAGATATCCTGCAGGAAACACAGCGTAGAAGTTCTTGTTTTGCATCCAACCAGGATGAATGAGTGCTGCAATTACCACGAGCGACACATGAAGAACGATGAGAAGCGAGAGTGCCGCGACAAGCCGGTCCGACAAGGTGCGGCGGACGGCAGCGAGAGTGAAAGGTGTCGCGAGCAACGGCACCGCGATAAGCAGCAAAATGCTGAACTGCCCAAAGAACGCTCGTACCGGTGAGAGTACATCGGTTATCCCCCACGGCGCGTTCTCTGTGGGCATCGGATTGTATGCAAGTAGGCACCAAGCCAAGTATGCGATCGACGGAACGGCCGAAATGGCGGTCACGATCGATTGAACCAGTGCCCGG
>DATAPS010000484.1:0-18397 GCA_036265085.1 Acetobacteraceae bacterium
ATCGCGGGGTTGCCAGGGGTCCGGGACCGCGGGACATCCATTGACCCCCGGTCTCCGCAAGCGCATCTCGATTTGGCCAGACGGCCGGACGGCCGCTGCCGGTATTCTCGCTCGCGCGGATGCCGGTGGAGGAAAGTCCGGGCTCCACGGGAATGCGGTGCCGGCTAACGGCCGGCGGGGGCGACCCTAGGGACAGTGCCACAGAAAACAAACCGCCCGCGCAAGGCTCGCGCCCCGCGGGCAAGGGTGAAACGGTGCGGCAAGAGCGCACCGCGCCCCCGGTAACGGGGGCGGCAGGGCAAACCCCACCGGGAGCAAGACCGAATAGGGGCGACCGGCGACGGCGCAAGCCGCGACGCAGAGGCGTTCCCGCCTCGCCGCCCGGGTTGGTCGCGTGAGGCGCGCAGCAATGCGCGTCCCAGAGGAATGGCCGTCCAACGCCAGCGATGGCGCGGACAGAACCCGGCTTACAGGCCGTCTGGCGCCTTTCCCCCGTCACCGTTCCGCAACGGTCGAGACCTTTCCGCCGCGCGGCGGTTCATAAAACCGTTTCCGCATACTTCCGTATTGCGCCGACTCGGATGCGGGCGCGTCAGCTAACGCACTGAATCTATCCGAGTTTTCCGTCGTTTCTCGACGCTCCGGCTGGAGTTTCCCTTTGACGCCCATGTCCGCCCATGATATCCCACGTCATCCCAGACAGCGGGGGACGGAGGAAGCTCTGCGGCGGCATGACCCTGTTCCTCGGCACGCATCAGAACCGGCTGGACGCCAAGGGTCGCGTGTCGATCCCGGCGCCGTTCCGGGCTGCGCTGAAGAATGGCGAGGGCGTGGCGACGCTGGTGCTCCGGCCGTCGCACAAGCATCCCTGTGTCGAGGGCTGGCCCGAGAGCGAGTTCAGCGCGTTGGCCAAGCCTCTGGAACGTTTGGATTTGTTCAGCGAGGAGCACGACGACCTGGCCGCTGCGCTCTATGCCGACGCCTATCCGCTGGAAGCCGATCGCGAGGGGCGGATCGTGTTGCCCGCCGGGTTGTGCGCGCACGCGAAGCTGCAGGACACCGTGGTGTTCATGGGTCTCGGCCGCACCTTCCAGATCTGGGAACCGGCCGCCGCGGAGCAGCGCCGGGCAGAAGCGCGCGACCGGGCGAAGGCGGCGCGCATGACGCTCCCGGGAGCGGCGGTATGAACGGCCATGTCCCCGTGATGCGCGCGGAAGTCCTGTCCGCGCTCGCCCCGCGGGACGGCGGGATCTATCTCGACGGCACGTTCGGCGGCGGCGGCTACACGACGGCGATCCTCGACGCCGCGCAGTGCACGGTCTGGGCGATCGACCGGGATCCCGATGCGATCGCGCGCGGCGCCGCGCTGGCGCAGCGGTACCCCGACCGTCTGCATCTGCTGCACGGCACGTTCGGCGACATGTTGGCCCTGCTCGGCGGCGCAGGCGTGCGCTCGCTGGACGGCGTGGTGCTCGACCTCGGCGTCTCATCCTTCCAGATTGACGACCCGGCACGTGGTTTCAGCTTCCGCGAAGACGGCCCGCTCGACATGCGCATGGGACGGGATGGGCCGACCGCCGCGGATCTGGTGAACACGTTGGAGGAAGGCGACCTCGCCGACGTTCTCTACCAGTTCGGTGAGGAGCGGCTGTCGCGCCGGATCGCCCGCGCGATCATCCGTGCCCGCGCCGAGGCGCCGATCACGGCGACGGCGGAGCTCGCGCGCATCATCCGCGGGGTCGTGCCGCCCGACCGTTCGGGCATCGACCCGGCGACGCGGAGCTTCCAAGCCTTGCGCATCCGTGTGAACGACGAGCTCGGCGAGATTGAGCGGGCGCTGGCGCATTCGGTCGCGCTGCTCGCGTCAGGGGGCCGGCTCGTCGTCGTCGCTTTCCATTCGCTCGAGGATCGGATCGTCAAACACTTCATGACAGCCGCGGCGGGCCGAACGCCCGCCCCCTCGCGCCACGCGCCGTCCAGGCTGCTCGCACGCGATGCGACGCCGTCCTTCCGGCTGCTCACGCCCAAGCCGCTGCGCCCCGGCGCGGACGAAATGAACGCCAATCCGCGCGCCCGGAGTGCCCGGCTGCGCGCCATCGAGCGGCTCGCCGCCGATCCCGGAAAGTCCGCGCCATGATGCGTCGCCTCACGATACTCACCATGCTGATGGCGGCGGGGTCGGGCCTCTATCTCTATCAGGCGAAGCACCGCGCCCAGATGGAAAGCCAGCGGATCGCGCGGTTGCTGGCCGAAACCGATGCGGTCCGGCAGCGGATCGGGCTGATGGTGACCGACTACCAGTTGGAGAACGATCCCGAGCGTCTTCGGGACTTGACCACCAAATTCCTGCCGACCCTGCACGGCACGCAGCCGCCGCAGTTCACCTCGATGGCCGAGCTCGACAAGCGGCTTCCGCCGATCGGATCGCCGTCGGCGGCCGCGACCACGCCTCTCGAGGCCGACGAGCCGGCGGCCGACGTGCCGGCCAAGACCCCCGATCCGGCCGCCACGCCTGTGGCGCAGGCGGGCAAGGCGGACAGGACGCTCGTCGCCGACTCCATGCCCCGTCCGGCGGTTGTCCGTACGCCGTCGCCCGCGGCTGCGCACCCCGCTTCGGGTGAACGGGTGATCGCCGCCGCGGCGCCACGGCCCGCGCCCGCGCCTCGCCCGCGGGTCGACCACGCATCGCTCGAGACGCCGGTGGCTGCGCCGGTCTTCGCCATGTCGCCCGCTTCGTTCCGGGCGCCAACGCCTAACACGGCAACGGCGCAAACCGGCTCGATGCTCGGGATGGCCCGGCAATCGAACGCCCCAGCCGTCACCTATTCGGCGTTCCAGCCGGGGACCGGCGGCTGATGGCCAGGCCTGACCGGGACGCCCCCTCCCCCACCAGCCCCGCGCGGCGGTTCGGCGCGCCGCGCGACGGCGCCGTGCCGCGAGTCGAGAACATCAGGGTCACCGCGCCCGATCTTGCCCGGCGCGCGGCGCTGGAGCGTGCGCGCGGCCGGTTGGTCTTCGCTGCTTTCGGATTTGCCGCGCTGTTCTGCGCGCTCGTCGCCAAGCTCGCCGATGCGACCATCCTCGACCCGGTCGAGCCGAAGCACGAGATTGTGGCGCGGCGGCCGCCGCCGCTGCCGCTGGTGACGAACGCGGCCGCATCCGTAATCCCGACGCTCGCCGACTCGATGCCCCATGCGCAGCGTGCGATGATCACCGACCGCAACGGCGAGATCCTCGCTGTCTCGCTGCCGACCGCCGTCCTCTACGCCAATCCGCGCGAGATGGTCGATCAGACGGACGCCGCGCATCGCATCAAGCAGGTCATTCCACGGCTCGACGAGGCCGAACTGCTGCAGCGCCTGACCAGCGGCAAGCAGTTCGTCTATCTCTCGCGGCAGATCACGCCGCGCGAGCAGCTCGCGGTTAATCAGCTCGGCATCCCTGGCGTGTATTTCGCGCCGACCGAAAAGCGGCGCTATCCGCTCGGGCGGGTCGCTGCCCATGTGCTCGGCGGCGTCGATGTCGACGAGAAAGGGGTCGCCGGCGTCGAGAAGGCGTTCGACGCACGGATGCGCGATGACAATGCGCCGTTGAAGCTTTCGCTCGACATCCGCGTGCAGGCGATCGTGCGGGAGGAACTCGAGCACGCTAAGGATCAGTTCAACGCGATCGGCGCCTGCGGCATCGTCATGGACGTGCGGACCGGTGAAGTGCTCGCGATGGTGAGCTTGCCGGATTACGACGCCAACGATTTCGGCCACGCGACCGATGAATCGCGGTTCAATCGCGCACTTAGCGGCATGTACGAGCCGGGCAGCACCTTCAAGCTGCAGACCGCCTCGATGGCGCTCGACTACGGCACGGTCGCGCTGTGGAGCGAGTTCGATGCCTCGCGTCCGATCCATATCGGGCGTTTTACCATCACCGACTTCGAGGGCAAGCACCGCTGGCTCTATCTGCCGGAGGTGCTCGCCTACTCGTCCAACCTCGGCGCCGCGCACATCGCCCTGACCGTAGGCGCGGAGCGGCAGCGGGCGTGGCTACGGCACATGGGCATGTTCAGCCGCATCGGCATCGAGCTGCCGGAAGCCGGCCTGCCGATCATCCCGCCCGCGTCGAACTGGCACGAGTCGACGATCATGACGGTCGGGTTCGGTCACGGCATCGCGGTCTCGCCCCTTCACGTGGTGCGCGGGACGGCCGCGGTCGCGAACGGCGGGATCGTGCTGCGTCCGACCATTCTCGCGCTCCCGCCCGACGATAAACTGCAAGGCGAGCGGGTGATGGCGCAGGCAACGTCGGATGTGATGCGCAAGCTGATGCGGCTGGTGGTGACGGACGGCTACGGCAAGCCGGCGGAGGTGGCCGGCTACTACGTCGGCGGCAAGACTGGCACGGCGGAGAAGGTCGGCCGCGGCGGCTACAAGAAGCATGCCAACGTCAGCGCCTTCATCAGCGTGTTCCCAATGAACGCGCCGCGCTACGCCGTCTACATGATGCTGGACGAACCGAAGGCAAACGCTGACAGTCATGGTTATGCGACGGCCGGCTGGGTGAGCGCGCCGGCTGCCGGCAAGGTGATCGCACGGATCGGGCCGATCCTGGGCCTGCTCCCCGACGTCGATCATGCGGCAGAGATCCAGGCGTCGCTCGCGATCCCGCTCCAGCCCGCTCGCCCGCCCGGCGCGAAGCTCCTTGAACCGGGACCCGCCCCCGAGCCATGGAAGACCACCCCGGAGAAGGGGAAGACCAGCGCGGTCACGGCACAGCGGCATCCGTCCGGCGATCCTTCGGACAAGCCGGCAGTGCAGCCGCCAGCGCCGGTGGTTCATGACCTCCGGCACGAAGTGTCGTACGAAATCCCTGCCAGTGCGGCCCGGTGAGATCATGGGTGCGCTCGGAGGTTTCCGCGGCAAACGGTGGGAGGGGGACGGTCCGGGGTTGGACGTCCGCGGCGTCACGGCGGACAGCCGCCGCGTGGAGCCGGGCTTCCTGTTCGCGGCCCTGCCCGGCACGCGCGCCGATGGCCGGCAGTTCATCGCCGAGGCGGTTGCGCGTGGGGCGTCGGCGGTGCTCGCCCCGACCGGGACGGTCTGGCCTCCGGGCGTTCCGCCGCGGCCGCTGATCGAGGACCGGGAGCCGCGGCGGCGTCTCGCCCAAATCGCGGCCATGCTGGCGGGCCAGCAGCCGGCGCAGATCGCCGCGGTCACCGGCACCAACGGCAAGACGAGCACAGTCGAGTTCCTGCGCCAGATCTGGGCGATCGCCGGCCACTCGGCCGCCAGCCTCGGGACACTCGGCCTTACCGCTCCGGGCTTCGATACTGGACCGGGCCTGACCACGCCCGACCCCGTCGAGCTCGCCGACACGCTCGCGCGGCTTGCGGCGCTCAGCATCCAGCACGTTGCGATGGAGGCATCCTCGCACGGGCTCGACCAATTCCGGCTCGACGGCGTGCGGCTGATCGCCGGAGCGTTCACGAGCTTCACCCGCGATCACCTCGATTATCACGCTACATTCGAGGCTTACCGCGCCGCCAAGCTCCGCCTGTTCACCGACCTGCTGCCGGACGGTGCCCCGGCCGTCGCCAGCACCGCGCTCGAGGCCGAGACGCTCGAGCAGCTGCGTGCGCTCGCGGCGAAGCGTCCGCTCGATCTGCGCACGGTCGGGGAAGGGGGCGACGCAATCGCCTTGCTGGGCACGCGCCCGCTGCCGGAAGGGCAGGTGCTCGATCTCGCGGTCCAGGGCGCGCGACGGGAGATCACGATCGGGCTTCCCGGACGCTTTCAGGCCGACAATGTGCTCGTGGCCGCCGAACTCGCCCGGGCGACCGGGACCGCGGACGCGCTCGATCTGCTTCCGCATCTCCAAGGCGTGCGCGGACGCATGGAGCTGGCCGCACGATTGCCGAACGGGGCGGCGGCTTATGTCGATTATGCACATACCCCCGACGCTCTGGAGCGTCTGCTCCTGGCGTTGCGGCCGCATACCTCGGGTCGGTTGCACGTCGTGTTCGGCGCGGGCGGGGACCGGGACCGAGGCAAGCGTCCGCTCATGGGCGCGGCAGCGGCCCGACTGGCGGATCGGGTCATCGTGACCGACGACAATCCGCGAAGCGAGTCCCCGCCCGCGATCCGTGCGGCCGTGCTGGCCGGTTGCCCCGGCGCGCGGGAAATCGGCGGACGCGAGGCGGCGATCGCCGCAGCGCTGTCGGAGCTCGGCCCGGGCGACGTTCTCGCGGTCGCCGGCAAGGGGCACGAGCAAGGCCAGGTCATCGGAGGCACCGTGCTGCCGTTCGACGACGTGGGTGTGATCCGCGCGCTTGCCGGTGCGCGATGAAGGCGCTCTGGACCGCCGCTGACCTGCAAGCAGCGACCGGCGGCAACCTTGCGCGTGCATTCGAATGCACGGGCGTCTCGATCGATAGCCGCGCCATCGGGAAGGGGGAGCTTTTCGTCGCGCTGATCGACCGGCGCGACGGCCACGACTTTGTCTCGGACGCCCTGGTCCGCGGCGCCGCGGCCGGCCTCGTGAGCCGGCGGCCCGACAACGTCCCGGCCGATGCACCGCTCCTGACCGTCCCGGACACCCTCGCCGGCCTTCACGCGCTCGGCCGTTTCGGGCGGGCCCGTTTCGGCGGCCGGGTTGCGGCGGTCACCGGGAGCGTCGGCAAGACGACGACAAAGGAGATGCTGCGGACCGTGCTCGGCGCCTTCGGCCCGACCCATGCCTCCGCCGCGTCCTACAATAACCAGTGGGGCGTCCCGCTGACGCTCGCGCGGATGCCGCCCGGCGATGCATTCGCCGTCATCGAAATCGGCATGAACATGCCGGGCGAGATCGCCCCTCTCGCCCGGCTTGCGGCGCCTCGCGTGACGCTCATCACGGCGATCGAGAAGGCGCACCTCGGCCACCTCGGCAGCCTCTGTGCGATCGCGGACGAGAAAGCGGCGATCATGGAGGGGCTGGTGGCTGGCGGAGTGGCCGTGCTGCCGGCCGACACACCGGCCCTGAGCCGCCTCGAACGCGGCGCGGGCGGTCGGGAAACCCGGCTGTTCGGCGAGCGCGCGAACGCCTGGGCGCGGCTGATCACCGCGACGGCCGATGCGGACGGCACGGACGTGGTCGCCGATGTCGACGGCGCGCGGGTCTCCTTCCGGCTCGCCGCTCCGGGTCGGCACATGGCGATGAATGCGGTGGGCGCCCTCGCCGTCGCCGCGACGCTCGGGCTCGACGTGACCCGCGCGGCGGCGGCGTTGGCCGGGTTCGCCCCGATGGCGGGGCGCGGGGCGCGGCGTTGCATTCGCACGCGCGGGGGTAAGGCGCTGCTGCTGGACGAGAGCTACAATGCCTCGGCGGCGGCGGTGCGCGCCGCGCTGGGGGTGCTCGAACTGCAGGCCGGGCGCCGCAAAATCGCCGTGCTGGGAGACATGCTGGAGCTTGGCGAGCACGGGGCCTCGGAGCATGCGGGGCTCGCGCCGGCAGTGCTGGCGGGCGCGGACCTGCTGTTTACCTGCGGGTCGTTGATGGAGACGCTGTTCCGAGCCATACCCCCCGCGCGGCGTGGCGCGCACGCCGCCGACAGCGCAGCGCTGGCCCCTATCGTTGCCGAGGCAGTGCGGCCCGGCGACGCCGTGCTCGTGAAGGGCAGTCTCGGCAGCAGGATGAAGCTGGTCGTCGATGCCCTCGAGCACACGGACCACTAGTGCCGATGCTGTACAACCTCGCGTCTCCGTTCGCGAACCAGTTCATCCTGTTCAATCTGTTCCGATACGTGACGTTCCGCTCGGGCGCCGCCTGCCTGACCGCGCTGGTGGTCAGCCTCGTCCTCGGACCCCTGGTGATCCGTGCGCTCAAGCGCGTGCAGCGCAATGGCCAGCCGATCCGACCCGACGGCCCGGAGCGCCACCTGATCGAGAAGAAGGGGACGCCGACGATGGGCGGCGTGCTGATTCTCTCGGCGCTCACGGTCTCGACGTTGCTGTGGACCGATCTGCGCAACGGCTACGTGTGGGTCGTGCTGCTGCTCACGCTTGGCTATGGCGCGCTCGGCTTCATCGACGACTACATCAAGCTCTCGAAAGCGAACCACCGGGGCCTTTCGGGACGCGGGAAGCTGATCGCGCAGGCGTTCCTCGGGTTGGCCGCCGCGGCCGCGATCATGGCGATGACTCGCGGGCCGCTCGCGACCGGGCTGGCGGTGCCGTTCTTCAAGGACGTGCTGGTGCCGTTCGGCTTCGCCTTCCCGCTGGTCGGGATGATCGTGATGCTCGGCTCCTCAAATGCGGTGAACCTGACCGACGGGCTGGACGGGCTGGCGATCGTGCCGACGATCATCGCGGCGGCGGTGTTCGCGCTGATCGCCTATCTCGTCGGGAATCGCGTCTTCGCCGATTACCTGCAGCTCAATCCGGTTCCCGGTACCAGCGAGCTCTGCGTGTTCTGCGCGGCGCTGATCGGTTCCGGGATGGGCTTTCTCTGGTTCAATGCGCCGCCCGCGGCGGTCTTCATGGGCGACACCGGCAGCCTGTCGCTGGGCGGCGCGCTCGGGGCGGTCGCGGTCGCGGTCAAGCACGAGATCGTGCTGGCCATCGTCGGCGGGCTGTTCGTGGTGGAGACGGTCTCCGTCATCGTCCAGGTGTTCTGGTACAAGCGCACCGGGCGCCGCGTGTTCCTGATGGCCCCGCTCCACCATCACTTCGAAAAGAAGGGGTGGAAGGAACCGACGATCGTCATCCGGTTCTGGATCATCTCGATGATCCTCGCCCTCGTCGGCCTGGCCACGCTGAAGATCCGATGACCAGCGCGGGCGCCTTCCCCTCCGATCTGTTCGCCGGCCGGCGCTTCGCGGTCGTCGGGCTCGGCCGAAATGGTCTCCCCGCGGCGCAGGCTTTGCGCACCATGGGCGCCGACGTCGTCGCGTGGGACGACACCGAGCCGGCACGGGCTGCCGCTATCGCTGCTGGGTTGCGGGTCGAGACGCCGGCCATGTGCGGACTGGACGCGGTCGTGTTGTCTCCGGGCATTCCGCACGTCCTGCCGCGCCCGCATCCGCTCGCCGAGGCGGCGCGGTCCGCGGGCGTGCCGATCCTATCGGACGCCGACCTGCTCTATCGCGCGGTTCGTGCGAGCGGATCGCTGGCGCGCTTCGCCGGCATCACCGGGACCAACGGCAAGTCGACCACGACGGCGCTGCTCGCCCACATCCTCGCCGAAGCCGGGCGGCCGGTCGCGGCGGGCGCCAATCTGGGCACAGCCGCGCTCGCCCTGCCTCGGCTCGAATCCCAAGATGCTGTGTACGTCCTCGAGATGTCCTCCTACATGTTGGAGCGACTCGCCACGCTCCGGTTCGATGCCGCGGCGATGCTGAACCTGAGCCCGGACCATCTCGACCGCCACGGCGACATGGCCGGCTACGCCGCCGCGAAGCGCCACATTTTCGATCGCCAGACCGGGGCCGATACCGCCGTGGTTGGCGCGGACGATGCCCTGTCGCGTGAGATGGCAGCGGCTCTGCGGACGGCGCCCGGGCGCGTGGTGAGCATCACCGCGATCGACGAGCCGCCGCGCGGTCCCGCGCTGCTCGGTGCGCACAACGCGCAGAATGCCGCGGCGGCGCGCGCGATGGCGCGGGCGCTCGGCGTGGCGGATGACGCGATCGCGCGCGGGTTGCAGACGTATCCGGGACTCCCGCACCGGCAGGAACTGGTCGGCGTGTTCGACGGCATCCGATTCGTCAACGACAGCAAGGCGACGAATGCCGATAGCGCCGCCCGCGCGCTCGCCTGCTACGAGCGTGTGATCTGGATTGCGGGCGGCATGGCGAAGGAAGGCGGCCTCGCGCCGCTCGCCCCGTTCTTCCCGCGGATTGCCCGCGCGTTCCTGATCGGACGCGACGCGCCGCTCCTCGCCGCTACGCTGAGCGAGCACCGCGTGCCGCATCGCAGTGTCGGCACGCTGGACGCGGCCCTCGCCGAGGCGTGGCAGGCGGCGCGCGCGGGTGATGCGGATGTGGTGTTGCTCTCGCCCGCCTGCGCGAGCTGGGACCAGTTCACAGGCTTCGACCAGCGCGGCGAACGGTTCCGTGCACTGGTGCTCGCGCACCAAGCGGGGGAGGCCGCCTAATGCCGTCGCTGTCGCGCGCAGACAACTCTCTCCTGGGCCGTTGGTGGTGGACCGTCGACCGCTGGACGCTGCTCGCGGTCGCGACGCTGATTGGTTTCGGCTATGTGATGATGCTGGCGGCGAGCCCTGCGGTGGCCGAGCGCATCCACCAGTCACGCGACGTGTTCATCTTCAAGCAGGTGTTCTTCCTCGCGGTGGCGGGCGGCGTCGTAGTGGTCGTTTCGCTCCTGTCGCCGCGTGGGGTGCGACGGGTGGCGCTGGCGGGCTGCTTGATCGCGCTGGCGTTGACCGCGCTGACGCTCGTCGTGGGCGTGGAGATTAAAGGCGCACGGCGCTGGATCGCGTTTCCGCTGATCTCGGTGCAGCCGAGCGAGTTCCTCAAACCGTGTTTCGCTGTCGTCGCCGCGTGGCTGATGGCGGAGGCGCGCAAGAGCCGGTTCCCCGGCACGCTTGTCGCCATAGGGCTCTACCTCGTCATCGCATTGCTGCTGAAGTCGCAGCCCGATATCGGGATGCTTGCGGTCGTAACCGCGGTGTTCTTCACGCAGCTCTATCTGAACGGGCTGAACATCGTGCTCGCGGGCATGCTGATGGGTGTCATCGGCGCAGGCGCCGTCGCGGCGTTCTTCCTGTTTCCGCACGTGCATGTGCGCGTCGAGAAGTTCCTGCACCCCGGACAGAGCGACAACTACCAGGTCGACCGCGCGCTGGAGGCGTTCGGCAGCGGCGGACTGCTCGGGCGCGGCCCGGGCGAGGGCCACATCAAGGACGTGCTCCCGGACGCGCATGCCGACTTCGTGTTCGCGGTCGCCGGCGAGGAGTTCGGCATGGTCCTCTGCCTGATCCTGCTCGGCGCGTTCGCGTTCATCGTTCTGCGCGGGCTGATCAAGCTGCTGGACGAGAGCGACATCTTCGTGCTGCTCGCCTCCGCGGGGCTGGTGACGAGCTTCGGCCTGCAGGCGTTCGTCAACATGGCGTCGACGCTGCATCTCATTCCGACCAAGGGGATGACGCTGCCGTTCGTTTCGTACGGTGGGTCGTCGGCCATCGCGGTCGCGCTGTCGATGGGCATGCTGCTGGCGCTGACGCGGCGGCGGAGCAAGGGGGAATTGCTGTGAGCTCTTCGCAAGCCACCGCAGGGCGGGTCTTGACCCGCCGCTTCGGTGACGCGCCTGGCGGCGGGTCGAGACCCGCCCTACGCGCCGCACGGGCAGCGACGCCATCCGGCAGGATCGTCATCGCGGCGGGCGGCACAGGCGGGCATTTCTTTCCCGCGGAAGCACTGGCGTCCGAACTCGTCGCGCGTGGGCACACGATCGCGCTGATGTGCGACGCGCGCTCCGGCGGTCTGACGAGCAATGTGTTTGCGCAGGGAGAGCGCTTCGTTCTGTCCGGCGCAGGCATCGCGGGCCGTGGCTTCACGCGGGCAGTCACGGCGGCAGCGGGTCTCGCCGCGGGAACACTTCAGGCGCGCGCGATTCTGCATCGGATCACCCCGGCGGCGATCGTCGGTTTCGGCGGATATCCATCGGTCGGACCCGCGCTTGCGACCCGGCTGCTCCGGCGGCGGCCCGTGCTGATCCTGCACGAGCAGAACGGCGTGCTCGGACGCGCGAATCGCACGCTCGCCCGGTTTGCCGATGTGCTGGCGTTGTCGCTGGATGGCACGACGCACGTTCCGCCGGGCGTGCGTCGCGAAGTGACCGGCAATCCGGTCCGGCCCGCGATCAAGCCGGCGCCCTACTCGCTTCCAGGCGACCAGTTCGAATTGCTGATCCTCGGCGGTTCCCTCGGCGCCCGCGTGTTGAGCGATGTCGTCCCAGCCGCACTTGCCGTACTTCCTTCACGCGGCTCGCTGCGCGTCGTGCAGCAATGCCGGGCGGAGGATCTCGATCGCGTCCGCGCCGCCTATGCACTGGCGGGCATCGCCGCCGAACTCGCGCCGTTCTTCGACGACATCCCCGATCGCCTCGCGCGCGCGCATCTCGTTGTCGCACGCGCCGGCGCGTCAACCGTCGCGGAGCTCGCGATCGTCGGCCGTCCCGCCATTCTCGTGCCGCTGCCGCATGCGATCGACGACCATCAGACCGCCAACGCACGCGCGCTGGCGAACGTGGGTGGGGCGTGGGTTATCCCCCAGCCGCAGTTCACGCGGGACGCGCTCGCCGCCCACCTCGCCGATCTGATCGGCAATCCAACCCGCCTTGCCGAAGCCGCAGCGAAGGCGGCGTCAGAAGGCCATGCGGATGCGGCGGCGCGGCTGGCGGACCTCACCGAACGGACGATTGCGTTGGAGACTCATTGATGCGCGCGCTGCCGCTTTCCATCGGCACCATTCATTTCATCGGCATCGGTGGCATCGGCATGTCGGGGATTGCCGAGGTCCTGCACACGCTCGGTTACTCCATCCAGGGCAGCGACATCTCTGACGGCGCGAACGTCCGCCGCCTGCGCGAGGCCGGCATCCCAGTCGCTATCGGTCACAGTTCGGAGAATCTCGGCGAGGCACGGGTCGTCGTCGTTTCGACCGCTGTGCGCTACGACAATCCCGAGGTGCAGGCCGCACGCAAGCGGCTGATCCCGGTGGTGCGGCGCGCGGAGATGCTGGCGGAGCTGATGCGGCTGCGCTGGTCGATCGCGATCGGCGGCTCGCACGGCAAGACCACCACGACGAGCCTGATCGCGGCGGTGCTGGAAGCAGCGCATCTCGATCCGACCGTGATCAACGGCGGCATCATCAACGCCTACGGCTCCAACACGCGCCTGGGCGAGGGCGAGTGGATGGTGGTCGAGGCCGACGAGAGCGACGGCAGTTTTCTCCGGCTTCCAGCGGTCATAGCGATCGTCACGAACATGGACGCCGAGCATCTCGATCACTGGGGTACCACCGAGGCGATGATCGCCGGCTATGACCAGTTCGTGCAGAACATCCCATTCTACGGGTTCGCGGTGCTCTGCATCGATCATCCAGCGGTACAGCAGATGATTCCCCGCATGTCGGACCGGCGGATCATCACGTACGGCTTTTCGCCGCAGGCCGACATTCGCGCCGACAAGATGGTGACCGACAAGTTCGGCGCGACCTTTGAGGTCATCGCGACCGACCGGGCGCGCAACCGCGCGCGCCGGCTCGGGCCGTTCCGCCTACCGATGCTCGGCCAGCACAACGTCCAGAACGCGCTCGCCGCCATCGGAGTCGCGAGCGAGATGGAGATCGGCGATGGCGTGATCCGCAGCGCGCTGGCCGATTTCCGTGGCGTGAAGCGGCGCTTCACCAAGACCGGCGAGGCGGGCGGCATCACCGTGATCGACGATTACGGCCACCATCCGGTCGAGATCGCGGCAGTGCTGAAAGCGGCGCGGCAGGCGGGCGCGCGCGAGGTGATCGCAGTGGTGCAGCCGCATCGCTATACCCGGCTGCACTCGCTGTTCTCGGAGTTCTGCACGTGCATGAACGACGCGGGCACGGTGATTGTCGCCGACGTCTATTCTGCGGGCGAACCGCCGATCCCCGATGTCGATCGCGACATGCTTGTCGAAGGTCTGCGCGCGAGCGGGCATCGCAGCGTGGTACCGCTGCCCGGCCCCGAGCATCTGCCGGAGATGGTCCACGCGATCGCGCGGCCCGGCGATTACGTCGTCTGTCTCGGTGCGGGTAACATCACGCACTGGGCGGCCGCATTGCCCGCCGCGCTCGCCGAGCTGCAGACCGCCGCGCGCGGCGGCCGGGTCGCATGACCGGAACGCTCGCCACGCGCCTGCCGCCGATCCGCGGCCGCGTGCAGCCTGAGGCGATGCTCGGGCCGGCGACGTGGTTCCGCGTCGGCGGTCCGGCGGAGGTGCTGGTGCGGCCAGCCGATGCCGACGATCTCGCCGACCTCCTGCGTGCACTTCCGCATGACGTGCCGGTCGTGACGATCGGGGCAGCGTCGAACCTGATCGTGCGCGACGGAGGGGTGCGTGGCGTCGTGGTGCGGCTCGCGCGCGGGTTCGGCGAGATCACGGTCGAGGACGACGGCGTCGTCGCCGGCGCGGCTGCGCTCGATGCGACGGTTGCCGAACACGCCGCGGCGGCTGGGCTTGCAGGACTGGAGTTCCTGTCGGGCATTCCGGGATCGATCGGCGGCGCAGTTGCGATGAACGCGGGTGCGTATGGCGGCGATGTCGCGCATTCGCTCGACTGGGCGGAATTGGTGACGCGAGACGGTGCGAAGCTGCGCGTCGAGAACGCCGCGTTTTCGTTCGCCTATCGCCACGCCGCGCTCCCACCCGGCGCGGTGGTGACTCGCGCGCGCTTTCGCGCGATCCACGGCGATGCGCACGTGATCGCGGCGCGCATGGCGGAGATCCGCGCGAGCCGCGAGGCGACGCAGCCCGTGCGCGCGCGAACGGGCGGCTCGACGTTCCGCAATCCGGAGGGGATGCGCGCCTGGGAACTGATCGACGCGGCGGGCTGCCGCGGGCTCGTGCGCGGCGGCGCACAGGTTTCGGAGAAGCACTGCAACTTCCTGATCAACACCGGCGACGCGACTGCAGCGGACATCGAGGGGCTCGGCGAGGATGTGCGCCGCTGCGTACGCGAGGCGAGCGGCGTCGAGCTGCAGTGGGAGATCAAGCGGATCGGAACACCATCGTCCCCTCTCTCCTTGCGGGAGAGGGAGGGGCCCGCGCACCGGGAGGGTGAGGGGGAAACGCGGGCGAGATCGCGGGGCGTATCCCCCGCCTCCAACCCCCTCCCGCAAGGCGAGGGGGCCCTCGTATGACCCGCGTCGCGGTCCTCTACGGCGGCATCTCCGCGGAGCGCGAGGTCAGCGTCTCGTCGGGCCGGCAAGTCGTCACCGCACTGCGCCACGCCGGCTACGACGTCACGCCGATCGAGGTCAGCGCAGACCTGCGCGCGACGATCGCGGCACTCGATCCACATCCCGACGCCGTATTCAACGCGCTGCACGGCCGCTTCGGCGAGGACGGCGCGATCCAGGGCGTGCTCGACTGGCTGGGCATCCCGTACACGCATTCCGGCGTCCGCGCCTCCGCGCTCGCCATGGACAAGGTCGCGGCAAAAGCCGTGTTTGTATCTGCGGGCTTGCCGGTGGCGCGCGGGCGCGTCGTCGACGTCGCCGAGCTCGAGCATCACGATCCGATGCCGCTGCCCTATGTCGTCAAGCCGTTGAACGAAGGCTCTTCGGTCGGCGTCGAGATCCTCCGCGAAGGCACCAATCGCCGCGCGTCCGTCGCGGCGACATGGAGCTTTGGCGCGGTGGCGCTCGTCGAAGAGTTCGTCCCCGGCCGCGAGCTGACCGTCGGCGTCATGGGGGACCGCGCGCTCGCGGTGACCGAGATCCTGCCGACGCATGGCTTTTACGATTACGAGTCGAAATACGCCGATGGCGGTTCGCGCCACGTCGTTCCGGCAAACGTGCATCCCGACACCTATGCCCGCGCGCTCGACATGGCACTCGCGGCGCATCGGGCGCTCGGCTGCCGCGGTGCGACGCGCTCGGATTTCCGCTACGACGATACGGCGGGCGAGCCGGGGCGGCTCGTCCTGCTCGAGATCAACACACAGCCGGGACTGACGCCGACCTCGCTGCTGCCGGAACAAGCGGCGCATCTCGGCATGAGCTTCCCGCAGCTCTGCGCGTGGATGGTGGAGAACGCCTCATGCCGCGCGTGAGGCGCCCGCTTCCGCCGCCACGGATGCCCGATCGCCCGGGGCGCTGGCGGCTGTTGTGGAAGCGCAGGCACCGGCTGATGCGTCCGGCCGTGCTTCTGACCATCGTGCTGATCGGCGGCGTCGCGGTGCTCGGCGCCGGAGAGTTCGTCAGCAAGGGACCGCCGTTGCGCGAGCGGCTCGGCAATGCCACGGCGGCGCTCGGCATGCGCATTCGCGACGTCGTCATCCAGGGACGGCAGAAGACGCCGGAGTCACTGCTTCGCGCCGCCATCGGTGCGGGGATCGGCCAGCCGATTCTGTCGTACTCGGTCGCCGACGCGCGGCAACGGATCGAGACGCTCACCTGGGTGCAGTCCGCGACCGTCGAGCGCCGGCTCCCCTCCACGCTCGTCGTCCAACTGGTCGAGCGCCGCCCGTTCGCCGTCTGGCAGAACCAGGGCAAATTCGTGCTGATCGACCGCGACGGCAACATCGTTACTGATGCGGACGTCGCCTCCGTCGCCGATCAGCTGCCGCTCGTCGTCGGTGCGGGCGCGCCACAAGTAGCGGCCGCGCTGCTCGATGCGCTCGCGTCGCAGCCGTCGGTTCAATCGCATGTCGTGGCGGCGGTGCGGATCGGCGAGCGGCGCTGGAATCTGCGGCTGAACAACGGCGGCGACGTGCTGCTGCCGGAAGGCGCGGAACCGCAGGCGATCGCGCATCTCGCGCAGTTCCAGAGCGATCATGCGCTGCTCGACCGTCCGTTGCAGGTGATCGATCTTCGCCTGCCCGACCGTCTCGTCATTCGGCCGCGCCCCGACTCCGTTTCGCAGGATAAAGCCGTTGTCGGGCCTCCCGCCCCCGCACGGAAGCCGACATGAACGACATGAGCTCGCACATCCTGCCGCCGATACCGGCCGATCCGGAGCCGCCGTCGTCGCGCGCGCGGTCGCGGCAGTCCGGTCCGTTCGGCGTGCTCGACATCGGCACCACGAAGATCGTCTGCATCATTGGTCGGATCGAAAGCGACGGCAGCCGGCGCGTGCTCGGCTTCGGCTGGCAGAAAGGCGACGGCGTGCGCGCCGGCGGCATCACCGACATCGAGAAGGCCGAGCGCGTCATCCGCGCCGCCGTCGGCGCCGCCGAAGAGATGGCGGACACGCGGCTGCGCAGCATCACGGTCAATCTCTCCTGCGGCCAACCGGAGAGTCGGCTGTTCAACGTGCAATGGCCGGTCGGCGGACGCGCGGTGACGGAAGCCGATATCCGCCGCGTGCTGTTCGAGGCGCGCGCGCGCGCGGGAAGCGAGGGGCGCGAGATCATCCACGCGCTGCCGCTGACCTTCGCCGCCGACGACATGCAGGGCGTGCACGATCCGCGCGGGCTGCATTGCGAAACGCTGACCGCGCGCGTGCATGTCGTTGACGCGGTCACGACGGCTCTGCGCACGCTGGGCGCGTGCATGGCCCGTTGCGATCTCGACATCGCCGAACTCGTCTCCGCGCCGATGGCGGCGGGGATCGCGACGCTTGTCGAGGACGAGAAGCAGCTCGGCGCGACGGTGCTCGACATGGGCGGCGGCACGACAGGGATGGCGGTGTTCGCCGAGGGGCAGCTGCTGCATACCGCGCAGCTGCCGGTGGGCGGCGTGCACGTGACGAGCGATATCGCGCGCGTGCTGTCGACGCCGCTCGGCCACGCGGAGCGGCTGAAGACGCTGTATGGCAGTGCACAGGCGAGTCCCGACGACGATCGCGAGATGCTGCCGGTGCCGCTGGTCGGCGAGGACGAGCATCAGATCGCCAAGGTGCCGCGCAGCATGGTCGTGAAGATCATCGCGCCCCGCCTCGAAGAGACGTTTGAGATGGTCAAGGAACGTTTGGAGGGCTCTGGCCTCGGGCGCGCGGCGGGAACGCGCGTGGTGCTGACCGGCGGCGCGAGCCAGCTGCCGAGTGCGCGCGAGATGGCTGCCCGAATCCTCGGGCGTCAGGTGCGGCACGGCCGCCCCGGCGCGCTGCGCGGATTGCCGGAAAGCGCGGGGGGCCCGGCATTCGCGACGGCGGTCGGCCTGCTCGGCTGGGCGGCGGGCGAAGGCCGCGTGCTGCACGACATCGATCTCGACGCCGAACCATCGCGCGGGCTCCTGCGGTGGGTCGTTAATTTTCTTCGTGAGCGGGTCTGAATGCTTCGCGACTCGCAACGGCAACGTACAACGGCATCCCGGAGGGGAGTTTTAGTCCGATGACCCTGAACCTGACGATCCCGCAGACGCTGCATACCGATTTCACGCCGCGCATCACCGTCATCGGCGTCGGCGGCGGCGGCACGAACGCGGTCGACAACATGATCGCGTCGAACCTGCAAGGCGTCGAGTTCGTCGTTGCGAACACCGACTCGCAGCAGCTGATCCATAGCCGCGCCGACCGTCGCATCCAGCTCGGCCCGCACATCACGCAAGGCCTCGGCGCGGGCGCGAAACCGGAGATCGGGCGCGCGGCGGCGGAGGAGGCGGCGGACGAGCTCTATCGCCATCTCGACGGTGCGCACATGGTATTCATCACCGCAGGCATGGGAGGCGGCACCGGAACTGGCGCGGCGCCGGTGATCGCGCGGATG
>DATAPS010000485.1:0-5085 GCA_036265085.1 Acetobacteraceae bacterium
TGTTCCAACCAAACGAAGTCATCGCGCGTTCCCTGCCTCTCGCTTTCGGTCATCCGTGCCGTCAACCGGCCCGCGCGTTTCGCGCCGGCTACCCCCCGCTCGTCATCACACCCCCGGGATGGTCCCAGGGGCGAGAGCTAACCGCAAGCGAAATCAATCCAATATCATCCGGAAGTCAACCGAACCGGTCGTGGGGTGCGGTGGGGACTGCGCTTTCAATAAGTTACGGTTCGGAACGCGCGGAGCGCCGATGTTAAAGGTGCGGGCCATGCCGGCTCGCGTTCGGAGGAAATCAATGTCACGACTGAGAACCGCGCTGCTCGCTGCCGCCCTCGTGGCCGGCACCACGGGCGCCGCGCTGGCGCAGCAGCAGCCGACCTACGACCCGGCGCAGCTTCCGGCGGTGCAGGGTAAGGTCGCCCAGTACACGCTCACCCCGCGAGGCGACGTCGACGGGTTCATGCTCGACGACGGCACCCAGGTTCATGTCCCGCCCTTCCTGTCGGACCAGCTCGTCTTCGCTGCTCGCCCGGGCGATGCGGTGACGATTCACGGGCTCAAAGCGAGCGCGGTGCCAATGGTGATGGCGCTGGCGGTCACCAACGACGCCAGCCACGTGACCGTCATGGCTGGCGGCCGGCCCCGCGCGATGTGGAACGACGCCGGAATGGATGCGCAGGGCGCCATCAAGGCCCAGCTCCACGGCCGGCGCGGCGATCTCAACGGGGTCGTGCTGCAGGACGGCACCATCGTGCGCCTGCCGCCCCCGGACGCGCAGAAGATGGCGTCTCAGCTCGCTGTCGGGCAGACGGTCTACGTCAGCGGTCGGGGTGTGCAGAACGCGCTCGGCAAAGTCATCGAGGCGCGCCAGATCGGACCGAGCAAGGACCAGCTCACGGAAATCCAGGCGCCACAATGGTCGGGTCGCTGGGGCCAGGACGGCCGCCGACCGGGCATGAGAGGGCCTGACGGCGGGCCCGAAGCTCCATCCCAGCGACCACCGGCGCGCTGATCCTGTGCGGAGAACCGGCCCCCGGCCGGTTCTCGTCACACCAGCCAGCGGGCGCTATGGGGCCGCAGCCGCGCCAGCTCAGGCGCCGCCGTGAGCCCCGTCGGGCCGGCGCCGACGACGAGAACCGGTGTGGACATCGCGTCGCCCGCCTCCCCCGCTTCGCTCGCAGCCTTGCGCTGACGCGCCGCCGGTGTCACCGGGAGCGGGCCGGCACGCAGAGGAGACGCTTCGATGATCGAGAAGTTCGCGCGCTACCCGCTCACCTTCGGACCGACGCCGATCGAAAAGCTCGATCGACTGAGCGCCCATCTCGGTGGGGTGGTCGAGCTCTACGCCAAGCGCGAGGACTGCAACTCCGGGCTCGCGTTCGGCGGCAACAAGCTGCGCAAGCTCGAATACATCGTGCCCGACGCGCTCGCCTCGAACGCTGACACGCTGGTCTCGATCGGGGGCGTCCAGTCGAACCACACCCGCATGGTGGCGGCGGTCGCGGCGAAGATCGGCATGAAGTGCCGCCTGGTGCAGGAGAGCTGGGTGCCGCACGAGGACGCGGTGTACGACCGCGTCGGCAATATCATGCTCAGCCGCGTGATGGGCGCGGCGGTCGAGCTGGTGGACGACGGCTTCGACATCGGCATCCGCGCGAGCTGGGAGCGCGCCATCGAGGACGTGAAGGCGAAGGGCGGCAAGCCCTATCCGATCCCCGCGGGCGCGTCGGTGCACAAATCCGGGGGCCTTGGCTATGTCGGCTTCGCGGAGGAATTACGCGCGCAGGAGCAGGCGCTCGGGTTTTCATTCGATTACGTGATCGTCTGCACCGTCACCGGCTCCACTCATGCGGGGATGGTCGTTGGATTCGCGAAAGACGGGCGGGCCCAGCGCGTGATCGGGATCGATGCGTCGGGCACCCCGCCGCAGACGAAGGCGCAGGTGCTTGAGATCGCGCGCAACACCGCGGATCTGGTGGAACTCGGGCGGGACATCGTCGCGGAGGATGTCGTGCTGCTCGAAGACTACGCGTATCCCGGCTATGGCGTGCCCTCGCCGGAGACGAAGGACGCGATCCGGCTCTCGGCGCGGCTGGAAGGGATGATCACGGACCCCGTGTACGAGGGCAAGTCGATGCAAGGAATGATCGATCTCGTCCGCAAGGGCTACTTCCCGGCGGGCTCGAAAATCCTCTACGCGCATCTCGGCGGCGCGCCGGCGCTCAACGGATACGCCTACGCATTCCGGAACGGCTAGGACCGGTCAGCCGCCCATCACGCCCTGTGCGTTGGTGTACAACGAATACAGACCGTGGCTCGCTGCCATGAACAGGCGGTTGCGGTAGCGGCCCCCGAAGCAGACGTTGGCGCAGCGCTCGGGAAGGGCGACATGCCCGATCGGCGCGCCGGCGGCGTTGAAGATGCGAACGCCGTCAAGCTCAGGGTCACCCATGCCCCAGCCGCACCAGAGATTGCCGTCCACATCGACGCGGAATCCGTCGGGCGTGCCGTCCTGCGCGTCGATGAAGACGCGGCGGTTGGCGAGGCGCACGCTGTCGATCACGTCATACGCGACGATCTCGCGGTTCGGATGGCCCCGGGACGCGACCACGTAGAGGATGTCCTCGTCCGGCGAGAAGGCGAGACCGTTCGGCCCCGGCACGTCGTCGGCCACGATCGCGAGCGCGCCAGTCTGCGGCTCGAGGCGGTAGACATTCGGGTTGATTTCGGATTCCGCCACATGGCCTTCGTAGTTGCCGGAGATGCCGAAGGGCGGATCGGTGAACCAGATGCTGCCGTCCGCCTTCACGACAACATCGTTCGGCGAGTTGAGGCGCTTGCCCTCGCAGTGGTTGGCGAGGACGGTAATGCTGCCGTCGTATTCCGTTCGGGTGACGCGACGCGAGTCGTGCTCGCAGGTGATCAGCCGGCCTTGGCGGTCACGGGTGTTGCCGTTGGCGTTGTTGGAGGGGCGGCGGAAGATGGTGACGGCGCCGGTTTCCTCCTCCCATTTCAGGATGCGGTTGTTGGGGATGTCGCTCCAGAGCACGAAGCGCCCGTCACCGAACCACACCGGACCTTCCGACCACCGGCAGCCGGTCGCAAGCCGTTCGACGGAGGATTGCATGATGCGGTATTTCGCGAAGCTCGGGTCGAGGATCTGCACATTCGGGTCGGGGTAGCGTTCGCTGGGTTCCCACATGACGGTTCGCTCCGGTCGTTGCGGCGGAGGGTGCCCGTGACCGGAGGTATGGGCAATGGACCCCTCGCCGCCGCGGAGCCGCCGCGGTGATCCGGCGCGCGGTTCACGGCGATGTGTTCGATATCGAACGTATCGTCCGCGTGGCCTACGCGAAATACGTCCCGCGGATCGGCGTGGCGCCGGGACCGCTCGGGGATGATTACGCGGCGCGCGTGGCCGAAGGGACGGTGTGGGTGGCGGCGCGCGCGGACGCGGCGATTGCGGGGCTGGTGGTATTGCTGCCGCGATCGGATCACCTGCTGCTCGACAATGTGGCGGTCGACCCGACCTGTCAGGGCACGGGGGTCGGCCGGGCGTTGCTTGCATTTGCCGAGGACGAGGCCCGGCGGGGCGGCTGGCGGGAGTTGCGGCTCTACACGCATCAGCTGATGACCGAGAACATCGCGCTTTACCGGCGCAACGGATGGATCGAGACGGGGCGAGGCATGCAGGAGGGGTTTGCGCGCGTGTTCTTCCGCAAGGCGGTCGCGTGACCGGCGACGTGGATGTCCTCGTGATCGGCGCGGGTGTGGCCGGGCTTGCGGCTGCGGCGGCGTTGCGCGAGGCGGGGGTCGCGTGCGCCGTGCTGGAGGCGACGGGGCGGGTCGGCGGGCGGGCGATGACCGCGGAGCTCGCCGGGCACCCGGTGGATCTCGGCGCGTCCTGGCTGCACAACGCGGACCACAATCCGCTGACCGCCGTGGCGCGCGCGAACGGGGACGTGCTGGTCAGTTCGGACGGCGCGCGGGAGAGGCGCAAGTTCGTGGGCACGCGGCCGGCAACCGATGACGAGATCGCGGACTTCGTCGACACCTGGGACGCATTTACAGATGTCGCCAGCGCGCAGGCAGAATCCGGGACCGATATGAGTGTCGCGGACGCCATCACGCCGCTGCGCGGGCGGCCCTGGGCTGCGACGATCGAGTATTGGGAAGCCTGCCTCATCGCGGCGGCCGACCCGCGCCGCTTCAGCGTGCGCGACTGGCATCTGAATCTGCTCGAGGGCAGCAACCTCGAGGTTGGCGGCGGCATCGGCGCATTCATCGCGCGCCGTCTCGGTCCCGCGGCCGGCGATGTGCGGCTGCGGACGCCGGCGATGCGGATCGGCTGGTGCCGACGGGGCGGCGAGGTGATCGTCGAGACGCCGCGCGGCCGGCTCTCGGCGGGGGCGTGCATCGTGACGGCCTCGACCGGTGTGCTGGCCTGTGGGGCTATCACGTTCGATCCGCCGTTGCCCGCTTCGACCGCCGGTGCGATCGCCGGATTGCCGATGGGGCTGCTGACCAAGGTGTGCTTCCCGGTCGTGGCGCCGGGGCGGTTGGGCTTCGCGGCGACGACGCATTTGCAGCGCCAGGTGAAGGTCGCGGTCGATCCGGCGATGAATTTCCTGTGCCTGCCGTCCGGCCGTCCGCATGTCGTGGGCTTCACCGGCGGACCCGGCGCCTGGGCGCTCGTCCGTGAGGGACATGCGGCGATGGAGGATTTCGCGCGGTCTGAACTCGGAGGGATGCTCGGCACCGATGCGCTAGGCGCGCTCGGCCCTGCAGTCGTGGCGGACTGGGCGGAGAATTCCGCGTTTCTCGGCGCATACGCCTACGCGACGGTCGGCAACACCACCGCGCGTGCGACGCTCGCGACGCCGCTGTCGGGCGGGCGGCTGGTGTTCGCGGGCGAAGCGACGCTGACCGAGGGGCACGCCGGCACAGTCGGCGGCGCGTATCTCAGCGGACGCGCCGCGGCACGGACCGTCATCGAGGCGGTCGGCGCGCGAGTCGGATCGTAGACGGCACGAACCCCTCAGTGTCTGTCCGGGAACCGATGGAGTCTTCTGAAGGGTTTTGCAC
>DATAPS010000486.1:0-6662 GCA_036265085.1 Acetobacteraceae bacterium
CGCGACCATGAGGGCAAGGGGGGACCAAATCACACCGTGAATCCCGAAGTTCGAATCAACAGGGTTGGCAGGGCAATCAGGACGGCGATGACAAACGAACGCTTGATCTGCAACATAATCATTTGCCCTCCGGCTGCCGCATCAGTTCCGACAGGAGCCATCCCAGCCGCGATCCGCCCCGCTTCGTCTCGGGTGAGGATATCATCGCCGATGCCAATCGTCTCGCGGGCGTATACGTAGAAGGTGGCGCCCGCTCGCGTCCTGGGACATTTTTCGATGCGATCTCGGATCAGATTTCGGAAGGTCGAATGCGACCCCCATTTCACCCTCTTGCCACAGACACACCTTACCCAGTGCTCGATCCTCTGCTCACCGCACTTACTCGTGTCGATATCACACTGTTGTTGATTCAATGCCTCGGCCCGTCACGCCTCCCGCTTCGTCCTCCCCGGCGCGGCCAGTCCGAGAAACACCAGAACCGCCTGGTTGAGCCGCAGGATGTCCGCGTCGTCGAGGCGGCCCACGCGGGCGCCGACCTTCGATTTCGGAACCGTCGTGATCTTGTCGACCATGAGGCGGCAGGCGTTGCGCAATCCGTTGCGCGCGTTCGGCGTCACGGCGAGACGAATCAGAGGCGCGTCCGTCGGATCGGTCGTGAACGCGCAGACCGTGATCGAGGACGTTGCGTCGAAACTGTCATCCTGCACGATGACGACCGGGCGCGGCTTTCCGGCGTAATCGCGGCCGCCGGCGACGGTCCAGATCTCGCCACGCCTCATTCATCATCCCAGTCCGAGACCGCATCGACGAATGCCTGATCCTCGCCGGCCTGCGCGCTCGCCGCGACCGCCTGCGACTGGCGATGCGCCTCCGCCCGGAACGCCGGCGCGCGCACGTCCGGCACCCAGATCTGGAGCGGGCGCAACCCCCGCCACCGCAGGCGCGCGCGATGGTTCCGCACCTTCACGCGGGACGGCGTGCGTGGCGAAATTGTCGCCATCATGATCTCCACCTCGGTTACATGTAACCTATCACGAGGCCGTCCGCCGGAAAAGCGCGGCGCAGTCCCCGACTCAGCGCCCGATCACCCGTTCACGTGCCCCTTCCGCGACCCCCCCGCAGCCGCGCCCGCGATCACCTCGCCGACCGCTTCCACCGCCGCGCGCCGCGGATAGTGCCCCCGCCAACCGAACCGCACCGTCCGCCCCGCCTGCGCCGCGAGCGCCTGGTCGCGCGGGCAGTGCCCGTCCGCCAGCACCAGGTGGCGATCTTGGCGGCCACGGCGGCAGGACAGCACCACGCGAGGCCCCCGAAGCCGAGAAAGACCAGGGCGGCTTCGCCTTGTCTTCGGCGGAAGCGGGTGAAGCGAGCGCCCCTGGGTCGGCCGGGCGCAATCGACCTCCAGGCCGGCCGGACCGTCGCCTCAGGCGCCATGAGTCACCGACGAGCTGCGCAGATCCGCGGGATTACCGCTGCAATTTGTCCAGCGTGATCGGCAGGTCGCGCACGCGCTTTCCCGTCGCGTGGTAGACCGCGTTGGCGATGGCGGCAGCAACCCCCACGATCCCGATCTCACCCACGCCCTTGATGCCGAGCGGATTGACGGTCTCGTCCGGCTCGTCGACGAAGATGACCTCGATGTCCTGCACGTCGGCATTCACCGGAACATGATATTCGGCGATGTTCGCGTTCATGATCCGGCCGAATTTGTGATCGACCAACGTTTCCTCATGCAATGCCATGCCGATGCCCCACACGACCCCGCCCAGGATCTGGCTGCGCGCGGTCTTCGTGTTCAGGATGCGCCCGGCGGCAACGGCGCTGACCACGCGGGTGACGCGGATGACGCCCAGTTGCTCGTCCACCTTGACCTCGGCGAAGACCGCCGAATGCGTGTTGTGCGCGTGCGCGCCGTGCGCGGCGAAGGTGGTTGCTTCCTCCCGCTCGATGCGGTCCACCGCGCCGTGCCGCATCGCGTCCGCGATCGAAACCGAGCGCAAGGCATCCCGCTTGCTCACGATCTTGCCGTCCGCAAGGGCAACGTCGTCAGATCCGAGACCGGCAAGCGGCGAATCCCGCGCCTCCTGCGCGAAATGCAGCAGCTCCTTCCGCACGGCCCCGGCCGTCGTGGCGATCCCGTTCGCCACCGACGCCGCAATCCATGACCCACCTTCGACCGGCGATTGCGGCAGCGCCGAATCGCCGAGCCGGACGGTGATGCTGTCGAGCGGAAGCCCGAGCATGTCGGCCGCGACCTGCGCCATGATCGTCGTGGTGCCGGTGCCGATGTCGGAGGTTGCGCACGAAACCCCCGCATGGCCATTGGCGGAAAGCGCGATGCGCACCGTGATCGGCACCTGCAACGCTTCCCAGACGCCGGTCGCCATCCCCCAGCCGACCAGCTCGCCGCCGTCGCGCATCGAGCGCGGCGCGGCCACGCGCTTGTCCCAGCCGAACGCGTCCGCGCCCTGGCGGTAGCACTCGCGCAGGCTTTTGCTGCTGTACGGGCGGTCGGTGTGCTGATCCCGTTCCGAGTAGCACCGCAGGCGCAGTTCCAGCGGATCCAGTGCGAGCGCGACCGCCAGCTCGTCCATCGCGCATTCGAGCGCATAGACGGCGGTCGTCGCACTTGGGGCGCGCATGTCGCACGGCGTGGGCAGGTCGAGCCGCGCCAGCTTGTGCGCGTAGTTCGCGTGGCCGCACGTGTAGAGAAGGCCGGACCAGCCGGTCTCCTGCCGATAGAAATTCTCGTACTGCGACGTGACGGTGATCGCGTCGTGCGTGATCCCCTCCAGCGTCCCGTCGGCCTTGGCGCCCAGCTCGATCCGCTGGATCATGGCGGGCCGGTAGCCAAGCCCGTACATCTGTTGCCGGGTCAGCACGAGGCGCACCGAGCGCTCCAGCGCCCGCGCCGCGAGCACGGCGAGCACGACCTGATATTGCTGGCGCAAGCCTGAGCCGAACCCGCCGCCCATGAAGGGCGACATGATCCGAACGTCGTCCGGCGCCATTCCGAACACGCCGCACACGTAATGCTGCACGTTCTGCACGCCCTGCGTCTTGTCGTGGATCGTGAGCTTGCCGTCGCCGTGCCAGACCACCGTCGAGGCATACGGCTCCATCGGGTTGTGATGCTCGACCGGCACGTAATATTCGCCCCCGTGGCGCACCGCGGCCGCGGCCAACGCCCGCTCGGCCGCGCCGCGCCGCGGGGGTGGAGCGAACGGATCCTTGGCTGGATCAGCCGAGACCTCCAAGGCAAAGGCCCCATCGCGCTGCCGGAACAGGTCCGTCTCGTGCGCTTCCGCCTCGTATTCCACGTGGACCAGCGATGCCGCGAAGCGCGCGACCTCCCACTCCTCGGCGACGACCATCGCGACCGGTTGCCCGCTGAACCGGACCTTGTCGTCATACAGCGGCCGGAACGGCGATCCCTCGGGCGCCACCTCGTCCTTGTAGGCGTCATCGTTGTCCGCCATCCGCGGCCGGTTCTCGTGCGTCAGCACATCGAGCACGCCCTCGACCCGCAACGCCTGGCTCGCGTCGATCTTCACGATGCGGCCCTTGGCGATCGTCGATGTCACGAGGCTGCCGTGGGCGAGGCCGGTCGTGTTGATTTCGGCGGCGTATCTTGCCGCGCCGGTGACCTTCGCATAGCCGTCTACACGCGGGGTGGGCGTGCCGATGTAGCCTGCCATGACCTTCACCTGACCTTCTTTTCGGACTGCACCTGCGGCGTGGCGTTCGCGGCCTGCGTCAGGGCCCGGATGACGGTGCGCCGCGCCAGGTCGATCTTGAAGCCGTTGTGGTCGTGGCCCTTCGCCCCGCCGAGGAGCAGGTCCGCCGCCCGCGCGAAATTGTCCGCGCTGGCGACCTGCCCGTTCAGCACCGCCTCGGCCGCCCGGTCGCGCCACGGCTTGTGGGCAACGCCACCGAGCGCAAGCCGCGCCTGCCTGATGGTGCCGCCCTCCAGTTCCATCCCGACCGCCACCGATACGAGCGCGAAGGCGTAGGACAGCCGGTCGCGCAGCTTGAGGTAGGTGTAATTCCCGGCGAAGCCCTGCGGCGGCAACGAGATCGCGATGATGATCTCGTCTGGACCAAGGTTCGTGTCGATGTGCGGCGTATCGCCCGGCAGCCGGTGAAACTGCTCGGACGGAATGGTGCGCTCGCCGCCAGGTCCCTGCACATGAACGGTCGCTTCGAGCACGGCGAGCGCGACGCACATATCCGATGGGTGCGTCGCGATGCACGCCTCGCTCGCGCCGAGGATCGCGTGCATGCGATTGTGGCCGCCGATCGCGGAGCAGCCCACGCCCGGCTCGCGCTTGTTGCAGGGTGTCGCAGTGTCATAGAAATAGTGGCATCGCGTGCGCTGCAGGAGATTGCCGCCCGTCGATGCCATGTTCCGCAGCTGGGCCGAAGCGCCCGCCAGGATCGCGCTGGCGAGCAGCGGATAGCGTTCCCCGACCACCGGGTGGTAGGCGAGATCGGCGTTCGGCACGAGGGCGCCGATCCGCAGGCCGCCCTCTTGCGTCTCCTCGACCGCCTTCAGCGGCAGCCGCGTGATGTCGATCAGCCGCGTCGGGCGTCCGACGCCCGCTTTCATGAGGTCGATCAGGTTGGTGCCGCCTGCAATGAATTTGGCGCCCGGATCGGCGGCCATCTGGCGCAGCGCGTCGGCGACGTCGCGCGCCCGCCCATATTCGAAGGCGATCATGCCGGCGCCATCGCCTGCTGGATTGCCGCGACGATGTTGGGATAGGAGCCGCACCGGCAGATGTTGCCGCTCATGAGCTCGCGGATCTCATCGGCGGTCTTCGCCCTGCCCTCGGTGATGAGGCCCGCGGCAGAGCAGATCTGCCCCGACGTACAGTAGCCGCACTGGAACGCATCGTGGTCGATGAACGCCTTCTGCAGCGGATGCAGCACGCCGTCCGTTGCCAGACCCTCGATGGTGGTCACCTGGGCGCCATCCTTCATAACGGCGAGCGTGAGGCAGGAAACGATCCGCCGGCCGTCGACCAGCACTGTACACGCCCCGCATTGGCCGTGATCGCAGCCCTTCTTGGTGCCGGTCAGGTCGAGGTCGTCGCGTAGCGCGTCGAGCAGAGTCGTCCACGGCGCGAGTTCGAGCCGCCTCTCGGCCCGGTTGACGATCAGCACCACCGGGATCTTGGCCGGTGCCGGGATTGCTTCCTGACTTGGTTGCGCCCTGCTCGCTTGCGCCATCGGCATCTCCTTAGCTGGAACCCGGTTCGGCCAACGGCCGTTCGTCACGCAGGTTGCGGCCGCGAGTTCGGGGAGAACTCGCAGGGATCGTCACGATGTCAAACGACAGTGTCGTGAGGCTATGGCGGGAACGAAGCCGATCCCCGACGCCTCGACGGCCGGGCGCGCCTCCATTTCAGGACGCCGCTTCCGCGAACCCCCGCAGCCGCTCGGCGATCACCTCGCCCACGGCCTCCGCCGCCGCGCGCCGCGGGTAGTGCGCGTGCCAGGCGATGCGCACCGTCCGCCCGGCCTGCGCCGCCAGCGGGCGCAGCACGATTCCCGCGTCCTGCGCGGCACCCGCCGCGAGGCCCGGGATCAGCGTCGTCCCGTAGCCGGCGGCCACCATGTTGAGCAGCGTCGAGAGGCTCGCGGCACGCAGCGCGCCGCCCAGCGCGCCGGTGTTCCCGCAGGCCGCGAGCGCCTGCTCGCGCAGGCAATGCCCGTCCGCCAGCACCAGGATGTCGCGAGCCAGATCCTCCTCGGCCACCACCGCGCGCCCGGCCAGCGGATGCTCGGGCGGCAGCGCCGCGAGGAAGCGTTCGGCGAACAGTGGCTGGCTCGCGAGGTCCGGCCCATCCACCTCGGTTGCCAGGAGAATGGCATCCAGCTCATGCGCGCGCAGCCGGTCGAGCAGCGCCGTGGTCTGGTCCTCCCACGGCTCCACCTCCAGCGCGGGCAGCGCCTCGCGCAGCGGCGCGAAGACCAGCGGCAGCAGGTAGGGCGCGAGCGTCGGGATGATGCCGAGCCGGAAGCGCCCGGCCAGCGGGTCGCGCAGGTCGCGCGCGACCGCGAGGATGGCTTCCGCCTCGGCCACCGCGGCGCGGGCGTGGCCGATCAGCCGCTCGCAGGCGACCGTGGGCGCCACCGTCTTGCTGGTGCGCTCGAACAGCGCGATGCCGAGCATCTCCTCGAGCTTGCGGACCTGCACGGACAGCGTCGGCTGGCTCACGCCGCAGGCGCGGGCGGCGCGGCCGAAATGCTCATGCTCGGCGACGGCCAGCACGTAGCGGAGGTCCCGGAGGTTCATGCGCCCAGTCTGGATGTCATCATAGACGCTGTCTATGGCATCGGTTGAGGCGCGGGGCTTCCTTTTATCACCCGAAAACCGCTAAAACCGTCCGACGGCAGTCAGTCATCGACGGCAAGGTCCGCGTGCACGGGCCAGGTCGAGCAACCGCAGCCAAAATGGGAGAGCAAGATGGACGGAGAGAGCAGCCAGAAGGCCGGCCAATGCCCGGTGACGGGCGGGCTGGAGAAGAACGCCGTCGTCCTGGAGATGAGCAACAGCATCTGGTGGCCGAATCAGCTGAACCTGAAGATCCTGCACCAGCACTCGAACCGGTCCGATCCGATGGACGAGGCGTTCGACTACGCCAAGGAGTTCAAGA